>NZ_JBNWCL010000005.1:218761-351143 GCF_053522445.1 Agrobacterium sp. 22-221-1 | reverse complement strand
TAGCCCTCGCTGAAAACATGCGAGGGAAGGTTGGAACATGGGTCAATTCTCAATGGAAATATCACGCCACGCCGGGTCAGTTCTCAGTGGCAATCAACAATCGGTGTCTATACCGAGTTTATCAGCTGGGTCATTCAGGGTTCCCTGCATTTCATCGATTCCACCGTCCGTACCTCTAGCCAACCGTCGAATTCAGGGGCCTGTCGAGGCTTCGCTAGCCTGTGCCGTTGAGTTCATAACCGAGGCACCGCCTCTCGAAGCTTTGTTTCCCCTCAAAGCACTTCGTCTGCCAATCGGCCGGTAAATTCGTGACAGCGAATTTCAAACCACAAGCATGCCAGACTACTAGAAATCGCCAAAAATTTACCTTTCATTTACTTTTGAACCGTAAGAGCCCTGCCTCGACGTGATATCCGTTCACCAACAGCGTGAGCAGCAACGGGGACGCATGATGACGATAGCAGCCACCATAGGTTTTGCTTCTCTCTGAGCCTGGGGACTTCCGACCGGAAACCTCGGCCAGCGAGATCATCGCAGGATACGAGGCAGGAGATCGGAATGCGTCACTCCCATAAAGTCGCCCAATACCTTTACCAGAAACGCGAGGGGCTCGGCTTCCTTTCCCTTGCATCCATGACCCAGCCGCCGGAGAACACCGGCACGACCTTGGCCGGGGGCTTGCGAATATAGCCCAACGGCTAATCCCGCTATCGGTCCAGCAGGCAAAGACTATTGGCACGAGCCGCACTTCGGCTTGGCCTTGCGCATGCCCGCCGACAAACAGGCGAAAACCGCACGTGGTCACACGTTCTTCAACGGCAACGGCGTCTACCACGAGAGCGAACTCAAGCACCGCGTCAGCTCCGTACTCCAGACCCTGTCTGGCCTTCGAGAACTCCAGTCGCAATACCCGAAGGTCCACTATACCGACGCCGACGGCGTCCTTCGTGAGCATACCTTCGATTACTTCATCGTTCTCAACGACGGCACAGGGGTCGCCGTTGCGGTGAAGTATGCCCGCAAGCGGGCAGAGATGCTCGATCTGCTCGATCGCATCTGCGCCGCCGGTATCACAGGGGTCGGCCCACTCGGAAAGTTGACGTCGCGCGTCGCGGACGCCGTCGCGTTGATGACGAACGAGGAAGCAACCCACGAGGCATTCGAAAATGCCTACTTCATCCTCACCTCCCGCCTCCAACACGACGACGCCGAATGCGCCAAACTCGTGGACGTGGTGAAACGTCTGCCGGGCCAGTTCCGGTTTGGTGACCTCCTGCGTGACGTCCGTGCACGTGACAAACGCCGGACCGCCGTGTGGCGTCTTATCGATCTCCGTCTGATCGCACCGGTTTACTCGGGCCGTATCGATGATCGATCCTGGCTGCGCGCCTGCGCCTAGCCGTTCCCAACCAAATCAAAATTCCATCCATCAGAGAAAGGACCATCATGGAATCCCGTACCCTGCCCGCTCGCCAATTCCTTCATTCCCTCATCGGTATGGGTCAAATGGATCGCTACCATGACAAGACGAGGAACGCCTTCTTCATTCCTGTAAGTCGCGACGACGTGGGCTATTTGCTCCGCTCGGAAAACGATGTGGAATATAAGATTTTCCTCTCCCACCAAGAAATCTACGCCGCGCTCGACAGCAACAAAGCATCGATCCGCTACGGCTACAACAGCCCCGCGCAGCAGAAAATCCGTGCCATCTTCGGCGATAAGCCGTGGGACGAATTCGACGTCGAAGATCGTGATCTCGCCCTTCATCGGGAAAAGCTGATCCACAGATACGATGTGGAATGCGACCGCATCGGCAAGCTCCTGCCAATGTCCGAGAAAAAGCTCGGCCCGAAGCTGCTGGCGTGGAACCGGGAAATCAACGACGCGCTGTTCGACCTCGCTGCTGATGGCCGGGCCGACCAGAGAAGCCAGGTCGTCATCTTCCCCTGCCCAAGCGTTAAAACCTTCAAACGCGACTACGACGACTACCACAATTGCGACGGTGACGTGATGGCGCTTCTTCCCCGGCATCACGGTCCGGGCCCGAAGCTGTTCGCCCCGAAACCAGCTACGATCGCGTTCGCACACAAGATGGCGATGGCCTATCTGGATCGTCGCCGCCCGACCAAGGCACATGTCTATCGCTCGTATCTTGCTGAGCTTCAGAAGCACAACGCCGACCTCCCGATTCCGAAGAAAATCAGCAAGGTATCCCGCAAAAAATTTGAAGCGATGATCGCGAAGTTCGACAAGTTCCACGTCATCGCGAGCCGTCACGGCGAGAAGTTCGCCATCCAGAAGTTCAAGGCGATCCGTCGGAGTTTCCACGTGGTCGCTCCTGGCCAGCGGATCGAGATGGATTTTGTCACCGTCGATCTGATCTCGCTTCTCGTGGAAACGGGTATCTGGAACGCCCTTCCGGAAACAGCACAGGAGCGTATTCCTCGCGTCCGCATCTGCTTCTGCGCCGCAATCGACGTCGCGACACGTTACATCCTTGCGCTGAAAGCGAGCACGAACCCGAATGCCGCGTCCGCCGTTGCCACGATCCGCATGATCATGACCGACAAGAGACATCTGTCGTCCTATGTGGCCGCCCAGACGCCATGGATCGGGAAAATCAGGCCCCGGGTTATTTACACCGACAACGGCGCGGAATTCACCGCCCAACGAACCGCCGAAGTGCTTCGCGCCGCCCGCATTCACGGCACCCGCCCGCCCGCCGGCGATCCTGGTTGCCGCCCGTTCATCGAAAGCCTTTTCCATTCGATCGGTCTGCTAGTCGCACCGTATTTCGAGGGCCGGACTTTCTCTTCGGTCGTAGAAAAGGGCGATTACGATCCGCAGGTTCATGCCGCATTGCTGGTCGACGAACTGATCAAGATTTTCATCTTCGCGGTCTGTGACATCTACCACAACAAGCCGCATTCTGGCCTTGGCGGCAACACCCCGCATAATGCGTGGGTCGAGGCCTCCAAAGAATACGAAATCCTCTACCCGCCAGATGCCGAAGAAATGCTCCAGATTTTCGGCATCAAGACGACCCGCCGGATTTCAGACTACGGTATTACCGTATTCGGCATCACCTACTGTGATGCCGAAATCCAACGGCTCCGGACCAAGTTCGACCAGGTCGACGTCGAGATCAAATACGATCCAGAATGCCCCGCCCACATCGCCGTTAAAGGCGACAAGGGCTGGTTCGTCGTTCGCAACACCGTCGGTCTCGATGACAGTGTAACGCTCGCCGAATGGATGGCCGCGCGCAAGGAATTGCGTGCCAGCTACGCCACTGCTGCCGAGCAGGGCATGACGGTGATGTACGACGCTATCAATCGTCTTCGCGCTATCGGTGATGCCGCAACTCTCCGCGCCGGTCTTTCTCCAAGCGTACCGACCGCAAAAGACTTCGACCGTTGGGACTCGGAACTGTTCGGTGCCTGGATGGCCGCGCCGTCTGAAGACCAGACTCAGCTCCTCGCCGAAGGCCCGCTGCCCGACGATCCGCTGCGGATCGGCATGGTCATCCAGCGGCCCGACCTGTTCGCCCTCGAAAAATCCGAGGCTGAAGAAATCAAAGAAAACGAAACCGCCGCCACGCAAGCGTCTGACGCGCTTGTTTCCGGCTTCCACTATGACGAGGAGTACTAAGATGACCGCAACCAACGAACTGCGCGCACTGCGTGTGCGGGAAACCAACCGTTACTTCGAGACAGGCCGTTGCCTGGAACTCGTGAAACGACTGACGGAATTCGAGGACCACGCCCTCGATTGCCTTGCAGGCGGCGGCTCCAGGAGGCGCTCCTTCATCGTAATCGGCGAGTCCGGTAGTGGGAAATCGACCTCGTTGGAGCGAGCGTTCACTCGTATCAAATCGTTTCAGCCGTACGAAAATGAGTATAGCGAAACTGTCCGTCCATTGATCAGTATCGAGGTGCCGAAACCCTGCTCCACCAAAGATTTGGCAATCCGTATCCTTCACGAAATGGGTCTGCCCGCGAGCAATCGTGCAAATGAGCATGAACTTTACGAGACAGTCAAACAACAGCTCAGAGAACGTCGCGTCCTCTTTCTACATCTGGACGAGGCACAAGACCTCTTGCGGGCACCAACAGCTGCAGCCGTAAGGTCTCTTCAGGATCGCCTGAAAAGCCTCATCGCCATTCCCGACTGGCCACTCCACACGATCTACAGCGGCGTGCCGGACCTGGCCAGGCTGGTATCCGGCGATCTCCAGCTCGCGAACAGGTCGTTGGTCATGCGGTTCGAGCCGGTGCGTTTTCCTTCTGACAAGCCGCTCATCGAAAAGCTTCTGTGCGACATCGCCGTCGACCATTGCGGTCTTGTGCTGGCGGACGAGTTGATGACCGACGACTTCCTGGGACGCTTGGTAGCATCCACGGGCGGTGGGCTGGGTACGATGATCGAGATGGTGCGAGCGGCTTGTTTCGCAGCCCTGGGACGAAACCGCAAAAATCTCACGGCTCGCGACTTCGCAGGTTTCTACGACCGTGCGTCGGGCAGTCTTCGCGGCGACAACATCATCACCTCGCCCCGGTGGCGCGACATTGATCGCAGCGATGCATTGACGGACCTCGTCGCCCAGCCCTCGAAAAAGAAGAAGTAATAGCCAGAAAGGTATCGCGTCATGGCACTCCCCGTCACCGTCGAATTTCACAAAACCGAAACGCCCCTGAGCCTGGCATCCCGCCTCGCGCACGCAAATGGCTATCGTTCAATGCGGGGGTTTCTCGCCACGACGGACACAAACGCCACTGCCATCGCCTCGGGCCACCCCGAAGCGATGGCAGTGCTCGCACACTGGTCAGGTGTCGAAGAAGCACGTCTCGCAGCTTATGCAATCGCGTCCGTTACCGCCGGAGCGACGTGGAAGCTGGGTCACGCATTGATGGGCCGTGATATGCGACCGGGACGAAATCACCGATATTGCCCGAAATGTGTCGTTGACGATCTCGAAAACGGCAGCGGACGTCCTTCTTCACGGCCCTACGTCCGGGCGGCGTGGATGACACGCGCCTTACAGAATTGCCATGAGCATGCTTGTGCGATCAAGGAAGCCCCGGCGTCCGCGCAAGAGCAAGGTGATTTCGCCTCGTTCGTAGCCCTGAATGTCTCAACGATCAGAGAGGAGGCGGTCGACACCAGCGCAGCCTCCTCGTCTCAAATCGATCGATACGTGGTCGCAAGGATCGACGGTCTCCCCGCCAACGAGTTTCTCGACAATTTTGAAACCTATGTTGCTGTCGATCTTTGCCGTCACTTCGGTCGTTTCCAGAAGATGCACCGGATCGCATACGATCGTTGCGACCTGGTGTCTCATTCCGACGTCGAGTGCGGGTTTGGTTCCGCCTCGGCCGGACGCGATCTGATTGAGAAGATTATTTGCCAGGCGATCGAACAATCAAAACCGATGGTCTATGAAATGGCTTCCTTTTTCGGGCCGTTGCGAGATTGGCTGATGCGCAATCACAAGAAGCCTGAATTCTCCCTCGTAACAGAGATTTTTCAGGACATCGCCGAGCGGAATCTCCCAATCGGTCCTGATGAAGCTTTTGTGCTGCCCACCCGAAAACGCCATCTGCATTCGATCAGATCGGCAGGCCTCGAATATGGCATGATGGAAGACCGTATCCAGGACCTCCTTCTGGAAGCTAATCTCATTGCACCCTCACAGCTGACGAGCGCCCAGATTTACTTCGATGCGCGTCGGGGCCACGAGGTATTGTCCAATGCGCTGGATACGATGACCAGTGTTGAAATCCGGACGGTTCTCGGAATCAGGGATGACCGCATGCGAGCCATTCTCGATGCCGGACTTCTGCGCCGCGTGGAGCAACCAAAAGACGGCGCACGCGTGTTTTCGCGTGTCCAACGGTCCGAATTCGAGGCATTTAAGAAAGCGCTTTTCGGGCGCTCACTAAACGGTTCAAATACAGACGGCCTGGTGCGGCTGGATAAAGCAGCGCAAAGATGCGGTTGCCAAACCGAGAGCATCCTCAAATTGGGCTTGGAAGGTTCTCTGAAAAGCCTTCATTTCGAAGGCGGTCGGACGACGCTCTCGAACCTCCTTGTGGATTGGGAGGAAGTCAAAACCTGCTTGAACCACTCTATTCCTGAAGTGGCATCGTTGAATGGCAACGTTCAAAACGATAGTCATAGACATCTCAATGTCCGAGACACAGAACGCCGGATCGGGACGGCGAGAGGCACGATCAGCGAACTGCTGCGCCTCGGTTATCTAAAGACCGAAACCCGGATCAATCCTGCCACCCGGCGTGAGCAACAATACATCCTCGCTCATTCCGTGGATGCCTTCATCGCCGAAAATATTTGTCTCGCTCTTTTGTCGGACCGTGCTGGTGTCTTTCCCGGCATCCTTCGTCAAAAACTCGAGGCCGAGGGAGTGCGACCCATTTATGAACCGACCGGTAGAAACTCGAGATTCTATCGGCGATCGGACGTAGCGCACTGGCAATAACGCGGATTGCCCTCGTCAATCTTCCGTAATGCAGTTTGAAAGGCCCGCTTCGGCGGGCTTTTTTATTGCCTGCAGTTCCGGCACTTTAGTTTCTGGACACTCCTATCGGAGCAATTCGCCCCGACCTTTTCGATATGACGTAAGATTCACCAATGAATTCAATGAAATTTCTCAACGTAGCGACAAACCTACGGAGCGCAATCACAAGGACTCCAAAACTTAGCGTCTGGCGCCTCTGGACTCATTCGGTTTGCAATCAGCCCCTCATGAGGGCTCCGGCACCTGTCGCATGGGTCCGGATCAGCTACGCTTCGCTAACAGATTTGGCGCGGCTGCCACAGCCAGTCCCAATGCGGCGGAGATGAAGCCGATAAAGTCGGAGATCGTTTTCAACTCACCTTCGAAACCCATCCCCTGCAGCAATAGGCTTGTTCCGTAAAATAGGGGCAAGACGAACCCAAAGACAGTTATCAGGAATAACGCAACTCTCTGGACAGCCAGCGTCGTCGGACGCGTTGGTTCCCACCGAAGCAGCAGGATGATGACGGCCAGAGCAGAAATGCTCAAGAAAACGTCGATCACCAACTGAGCGTTCACGTTTATCAGGCTGTCATTCGTCCAGAAGTTTATTCCGGAGACAGATACGAGAAGAAAAGCACGATCGAAACCACGATCGCTTCTGTCTTGCTGGACATGCCTGGGTCAAAGACGAGAGCTCCGCAGACGATGCCGACGGTCACGGACAACGGCAAGAGAAGCATTCGCCCCCATTCTCCCGTATTCGTGTTTTTGGTCACACCGGATACGGTTGGGGCAATTGCGTCTAAGAACCACCAGCCGACCCCAACGCCTAACAGGCTAAGCACCATAAACGCGCCGAGGCTTACCAAAACTCCCACTGCGATAGCCCAAACCGCCCGCCCCATTTTGCCCCCCCCGACCGTGGCGCTACTGCTATGCCGAACAATACCGTGGAATCGATCAAGGTTAAATGACCGTGCTGAGGCGGCTCTATTCAATGACCGAAGATAACTGGCGGCATCAATTGTCGCAAAGCGCCCAGATGCAGGAGGTGACTGTGCTTCCGGTCGTGCAGATTCGCGGTTCATGCGCTCTCGAAAGACGCGCCTACCCTTGCCCCATCAACGTGAAATACCCCCACACCGCCACGAAAAACGCGATGACAGCCGCAATCGTCAAAGCCTTCCTAGCTTTCGGCCCTAACGGTTCGCGCGGCTTCTTCGGCGGCACCGGTTTGCGGAACTTCACCACATTGTCGTTCATTCTATCTTCGTCCTGACTATCGCTGCTGAAAGCTCAGCCGCGTTTATGGCATCGATCTTCCCGGATTTATCTCTAACAGACCAGAACTATCATAAATATTACCAAGTTTTCACTTCACCCTTGGGGCAAGCTATGTCACTTCCCACAATCAGAGGAATACAACGGCGACAGATGGACGGACAAACCGGAGAGCGGCGACAACCCTCTGTGGTATTTTGAACTTTGCGGGTGACGAGAATGAATGACGCCAATACGAGTGGCCGCGATACCGAAAACAGCCAACCCGATCTGCGCGAGATTCTGGGAACGAACAGAAACGGCCGCAAGAAAAAGTCGCGTCGGTATCTCTATGCCGCAGCAGCCATTGTGCTGATTGGCGGGGGCCTTGGTTATTATTACCAGTCACGTGCGGCAGGTGTCGCCTATAGCTATACCACGGAAGCGGCGCGTCAGGGCGATCTCTCGGTCATCGTCACCTCCACCGGCTCGGTTCAGCCGACGGATCAGGTCGATATATCGAGCGAACTGTCCGGCACCGTGCGCAAGGTCAACGTCACCTATAACAGCCCGGTCAAGGCGGGAGACGTATTGGCGGAGCTGGATACAAACAAGCTCGAAGCCGATGTGCAGAGCGCCCGCGCCAAGCTTGCCTCCGCCAAGGCCAATGTGCTGAAGGCGCACGCCGATCTCGGTTCGGCCAAAACCTCCATGGAGCGCCTGAAATCGCTGGTGCAGAACCGGGTCTCCAGCCAGCAGGATCTGGACGCCGCACAGTTCACCCATGATGCGGCTGCCGCAACGCTCGAAGTCAACGAGGCGACCGTGCTTTCGGCGGAAGCGGATCTGAGGCTCGCCGAAGTCAATCTCGGCAAGGCCAAGATCGTCTCGCCCATCGATGGCGTCATCCTCACCCGCAGCGTCGATCCCGGCGCCACCGTCGCCTCCTCGCTCAATGCCCCGGTGCTATTCACCATCGCCGGCGATCTGCGCCACATGGAATTGCAGGTCTCGGTGGATGAGGCCGATGTCGGCAAGGTCGAGACCGGTCAGAAGGCCAATTTTAACGTCGATGCCTATCCCGACCGCAGCTTCCCGGCCGAGATCGAGACCGTGCGCTTCGCCTCCGAAACCGTATCCAACGTCGTGACCTACAAGGGCATATTGACGGTCGATAATGAGGAACTGCTGCTGCGCCCCGGCATGACGGCGACCGCCAATATCATCGTCGAAGAGATCAAGGATACGCTGCTGGTGCCGAATTCCGCGCTTCGTTATACGCCGCCGCGCGAATCCGCCTCCCGTGGCGGCGGGTTGATGAGCCTGTTCCGCCCGCCGCGCATGGGCCGCTCGCAGAACCGCGATGCCGGCCAGGCGGCTGCGGCCGGCAAAAGGACGGTCTGGGTGCTGCGCAACAACACGCCAGTCTCCGTCGCCATCGAAACCGGCTCCACCGACGGCCAGCATACCGTGGTAAAATCGGGCGAGTTGAAAGCCGATGACCAGGTGATTACCGACGCCACGGCCCGCAACGCCGGCTGACGGAGGACAAGCCCATGCAACAGCCGCCGCTCATCGAATTCCGCGATGTCGTCAAGCAATATGGCCGCGGCGAAGCGACCATCCGCGCGCTCGATGGCGTCAGCCTCTCCATTCATGAGAAGGAATTCGTCGCCATCATGGGGCCGTCCGGCTCCGGCAAATCCACCTCGATGAATATCATCGGCTGTCTGGATGTGCCGACATCAGGCGAATATCTGTTCCAGGGCGTGCCGACCAGCGGCTTCGACAACGAACATCTGACGCTGCTGCGCCGGCACATGCTGGGTTTCGTGTTTCAGGGCTTCAACCTTCTCTCGCGCACCTCGGCGGTGGAGAATGTCGAGCTACCGTTGATCTATCGCGGCATGAAGGCCTCGGAGCGGCGCGCGCGCGCCATGGAGGCGCTGGCGCAGGTGGGCCTGAAAGGCCGCGAGGACCACACCACGCAGGAGCTTTCCGGCGGCCAGCAGCAGCGCGTGGCCATTGCCCGCGCCATCGTCACCCGCCCTGCCCTGCTTCTGGCCGACGAGCCGACCGGCAATCTCGATACGAAGACCAGCATCGAAATCATGGAATTGATTACCGCGCTCAACCGCGACAGAGGCATAACGGTGGTCATGGTCACCCATGAAGAAGATATCGCCGCCCATGCCGGACGCCTCCTGCGTTTCGTCGATGGCCACCTCGCCTCCGACAGTGCGACGGACAAAAAGGAAACCGCCGATGTTCTTTGAAACGTCGCGTCTTGCGCTGCGCGCCATCAGCCGCAACCTCCTGCGCTCCTTCCTCACCGTGCTCGGCGTCGTCATCGGCGTGGCCGCCGTCATCGCCATGGTCACCATCGGCAACGGCACGACCGAACAGGTGAAATCGGAACTGTCGCGGCTCGGCACCAACATGCTGTTCGTTCGCCCCGGCCAGTTCGGCCCCGGAAGGGCCAGCACCGAAGCCAAGCGCTTCGATGACCGCGACGTAGAGGCCATCCGCAACCAGATCAGCGGCATCCGCGCCGTCGCACCGCAGAACCGCAGCTCCGCCGCAACCGTCATTTTCGGCGGTAAGAACCACCAGACAAGCGTCATCGGCACCACCAACGATTATCTGGTGGCACAGGACTGGACCATCGCGCTCGGTCGCGATTTCCAGCCCGCCGAAGATCGCGGCGGCCAGATCGGCTGCATCATCGGCGAGACGGTGCGGCAGGAACTGTTCGGTGCGGAAAACCCGGTGGGGCAGACGATCCGCGTCAGCAACATCTCCTGCCCCGTCATCGGTGTGCTGGGCAGGAAAGGCCAGTCCGGCCTCGGCGACGATCAGGACGACACGATCATCATGCCGCTGAAAATCCATCAGCGGCGCATCGGCGGCACCACCACCATTTCCTCGATCATGGTCTCTGCGCAGGACGGCGTTTCGACAGCCAAGGTGCAGAGCGACCTGCAAAACCTGCTGCGCGAGCGCCGCCGCATCGGCATCGGCCGCGAGGACGACTTCACCGTCAACGACATGACACAGATCGCCTCGGCCATGACCGGAACGACGACGCTGCTGACCGGGCTTCTCGGCGCCGTCGCGGCCGTCAGCCTTCTGGTCGGTGGCATCGGCATCATGAATATCATGCTGGTTTCGGTGACGGAACGCACGCGCGAGATCGGCATTCGCCTTGCCATCGGCGCACTGGAAAAACAGGTACTGACCCAGTTTCTGGTGGAAGCCGTCATGCTGTCGGCCTTCGGCGGCCTTGTCGGCATCCTCACCGGCCTCGGCCTTGCTTATGCCGTCGTCGGTTATCTCAACGTGCCCTTCGTCACCAGCCCGTCGATCATCTTCCTCGCCTTCGCCTTTTCGGCGGCCATCGGGGTGATTTTCGGCTACTTCCCGGCAAGGCGGGCGGCGAGCCTGAGCCCGATAGAAGCCTTAAGGCATGAATGAAAGCCGGCGTTCAAACCGCAACCGGCTTTGTGTGAGAAGAAACGGCAACCTCTTCCCGGGGATTGACCCGATCCGCTTCAGTCGCTCACCGGGGAGCGTGCACTATCCACCCACTCTTCGAGCGCGCGCTCTATGTCGTCCTGATAGGACGGCAGGTTTTCCTTCTCACTGATGGCGCGGAGATACATTTCCACGGCATTCCGTTGCAAAGGGGTCAGTAAGGAAAACGTCTCATGGCATCCGCGCAAATAGGGTGCGAATTCGTGCCTGTAGTCGCCATCGAGATCGGCGATCATATAGGCGGGCAGATGAAATCGCATTCCCTCAGCATCAAGGAAGGTGGGGCTGCCGGAATCTCTGTTAAGATCCTTCAGCGGGATCGCGGCCCAATCACTCTTCTCATCGTCAGCACGACATGCGGCGCGAACCTCATTGCTCGCGTAGTCGTCAAGCGCCTGCGCCTCGGAAAGGCCGACGCCGCCACCCAGGATAACACCCGCAAATGCCTCTCGCACCGCGGCTTTCGCATTCGCAATATTATCGGGTTCCGGCTGCATCAAATCGTCTGCCTGTTCAATGATGGGCTCCCCCACTCCCGTCACCATGCACTGTCGGCCAGTCTCCACCCTCGGTCCGTTCGAGCGGGGGACTATTCAACGCGTCATCCCTGGATGCCGCAGATCCCTTTATCTCCTCCCAGTAAAACGCAAGGCAAACAATACCGACAATCAGCGTCAGGCCAGCCACGACGCTGGCGACGATCAGCCCTATCGTCCAGATATCAATCGAGGCGCTGCTGATGTCCATCCCGCTTCACTCCCCACGATAATCCTGCCGGCGGTCCGAAACACCTTCCAGCATGGGCGGCGGGCGGTTCCGCCCCTCCCGCCAAACCTCGCAGAATATCCGATATCCTTGCTGATCTTGCGTCAGGGCGTCAATCGGATAGGCTCGCCCTCAAGTTTACCGGATGGAGTTTGGATGTTCAAATCGGTATCGGACAGCGCCGCTGCCGCAGACGGCGGCTCGCTCGCCCTCTTCGTCGAACGGATTGACGGACAGACGGAGCTGTTTGTGATCAATCGCTCCCTCGCGTCACGCGGGACGCCCGACTACAACAGAGTCAGCTCGAGCCTTAGGCCGCTTGCCGGGGAGGATTGCGGGAAGATCGCGGCAGCTCTCGAGCCTCTATTGACGACGACGCCATCGGTTCATCCGCTGGCGGATTTTATCGATACGCTGAAACAGCAGTCATGATCCTTTGAAAGCTGATTTGCGCGGGACGCAGTTTGCGGAAAATGAATCTGAAACCTCTCATCCGTCATCCTCGGGCCTGACCCGAGGATCTACAAACGTCTCAAGGGATTTGACGGGGATGGATCCTCGGGTCAAGCCCGAGGATGACGTCGCGTTTGTAGGAACGCTGTGTGCATAAGAAAGGTCTGTCTCTCCATCGCAGAGATAGCGTAACCAATCAAACGCTAGCTTCAGCCTCACGCTGCTTTGCCAGCGCCGCCAGATCGGCGGGCTTCAGCTCAACCGATTCACCGCAGCCGCAGGCGGATGTCTGGTTCGGATTGTTGAAGGTGAAACCGGAGCGCATCTTGGTCACTTCGAAATCCATCTGGGTGCCGAGCAGATAAAGCACGGCGGAAGGCTGAACCCAGACCTTTGCCCCTTCGAATTCAACCAGATCATCCTTCGCATCCGGCTCGGTCACGAGGTCGATGGTATATTCCATGCCCGCGCAGCCGCCCTTCTTGATGCCGACGCGCACGCCCCTGGCATCCGGTCCGGAATTTTCAACGATTGCTTTAACGCGCGAGGCAGCAGCCCCGGTCATGGTCATGATCGCAAAGCCCATGGGCTTAATTCTCCTTCGACAATCGAGTTCAAGGCTCGATGCTTATGGATTTCAATCTAATAGCGCCTGAGAGTGTCATCAAGGGATGACACCCGTCAAAATCACGTCAGTACCAGCCGACAGCGACCTGTGCTTCTTCCGACATGCGGTCCGGCGTCCATGGCGGATCGAAGGTCATTTCGACCACGACACCGGAAACACCCTCGACGGCGCCAACAGCATTTTCCACCCAGCCCGGCATTTCACCGGCCACCGGGCAACCGGGCGCCGTCAGCGTCATGACGATCTTGACCATCCGGTCGTCTTCGATGTCGATCTTGTAGACGAGACCGAGTTCGAAAATATCGGCCGGAATTTCCGGATCGTAGACGGTCTTCAGCGCCGCAATCACGTCGTCGCTGAGGCGCGCCAGCTCATCCGGCGGAATGGTGGACACCTTTTCCTGAGCTTCGGTCGCATCCTGGGTCTTTGCAGTGGCTTCGGCAGTCATGGTCTTAAACCTCAATCCTGATCTCTTGAATCCCGATATCAGGCGAAAAATTTGCGCGCATATTCCAGCGCCTCAACAAGAGAGTCTACTTCGGCGCGGGTATTGTAAAGGCCGAACGATGCCCGGCATGTGGAGGTGACGCCAAAGCGTTTCAAGAGCGGCATGGCGCAATGGGTGCCCGCACGCACGGCAACGCCGCGCCGGTCGATCACCATCGAGACATCATGGGCGTGAATGCCCTCAAGCTCGAAGGAGAAGATGCCGCCCTTGTCCGGCGCATTGCCGATGATGCGCAGCGAATTGATCTCTCGCAACCGCTCCGCGGCGTAAGCGGCAAGATCGGCCTCGTGTGCTGCAATCGCCGCCCGGCCGAGATTGTCCATGTAATCCAGCGCGTAACCGAGGCCGATGGCCTGCACGATAGGCGGCGTGCCGGCTTCGAAACGGTGCGGCGGCTCGTTATAGGTCACATTGTCTTCGGAAACGTCGAGGATCATCTCCCCGCCGCCCTGGAACGGCCGCATCTCGCGCAAGCGGTCGGCTTTGCCGTAAAGCACGCCGATGCCCGAGGGACCGTAAAGCTTGTGGCCGGTCATCACATACCAGTCGCAATCGATATCGCGCACATCGACCGGCATGTGAACCGCGCCCTGCGAACCGTCGATCAACACCGGAATGCCACGCTCATGGGCAATGCGGCAGATTTCCTTGACCGGCACGATGGTGCCGAGTGCATTGGACATATGGGTGATGGCAACGAGCTTGGTGCGCTCCGTCAGGCTTTTTTCGAAAGCCTCGATATGAAACGCGCCGTCATCGTCCACAGGCACCCAGACGAGCTTCGCACCCTGCCGTTCGCGGATGAAGTGCCACGGCACGATGTTGGAATGATGCTCCATGATCGAAATGACGATCTCGTCGCCCTCGCCGATCTTCGGCATGCCATAACCGTAAGCGACCGTGTTGATCGCTTCCGTCGAGGATTTGGTGAAGACGATCTCGTCCACCGAACCGGCGTTCAGGAAACGGCGCACCTTTTCGCGCGCCGCCTCATAGGCGTCGGTTGCGGCATTGGAGAGGAAATGCAGGCCGCGATGCACATTGGCATACTCATTTGCATAGGCATGCGAAACGGCGTCGATCACCACCTGCGGTTTTTGAGCGGACGCGCCGTTGTCGAGATAGACCAGCGGCTTGCCATAGACCTCGCGCGACAGGATCGGGAAATCCTTCCGCACGGCTTCGATGTCATAAGGGGCCGCCAATGCGGCGCGTTCGCTCTCAGGCATGATGTTCCAGCCAGCCGGAGATGATCGTCTCCAGCGCCTCTACCAGATTTTCTTCTTCCAGTTCCTCGACGATCTCGGCGACGAAGGCGTTGACGAGCATCGCCCGTGCCTTCGCCCGCGGCACGCCGCGCGCCATCAGGTAATAGAGATGATTGTCGCTGATATCGGCAACCGTCGCGCCATGGCCGCACTGAACGTCATCGGCAAAGATTTCCAGTTCCGGCTTTGCCGAGAACTCGCCATCGTCGGACATCAGCAGCGTATTGCACGCCATCTTCGCATCGGTCTTCTGGGCATCGGGCGCCACCCGGATCATGCCCTGGAAAATGCCCTTTGCACGGTCGAACACCACGTTGCGGAACACTTCCGTCGAGGTCGTGTTCGGCACGTTGTGGCCGAGAACCATCGTCACGTCGGTATGGGTTTCGCCACCCAGAAGGTTGACGCCGCGAACGATGAGGTCAGTGCCCTCGCCTTCCACGTCCATGCGCAGTTCCTGACGCACCAGCTTGCCGCCGGCATTGACAATGAACAGGCGAATCTTGGCGTCCGCGCCGATTCTCATGCGCAGCTGGCCAAGATGGATATCGGCCGCACCCTGTTGCTGCAGGATGATCCAGGTCACTTCCGCGCCATCCTCGACAACGATGTCGCTGACCGAAGAAACGAAGGCCGCATCCGAAGTCACCGAAAGGTGACGTTCGATGACGGTTGCCTTGGAACCCTTGCCGAAGCGGACCGGGAAGCGGCTGTGAACCTGGCCTGCGCCATGGACCGCCTGCAATTCGATCGGCTTCTCGATCTCGGCATCGGCCGGGATCTCGAGCACCAGACCGTCGCGCACGAAGCTGCCATTGATGCGGCCAATCGCGTCATCCTTGCTGGCTTCAGCGAGGCCGGCGGCGGCGGAACCATCGAGCAGGCTTTCGGCAAAACGCGAAACACGGACGTCCTCGATCTTGCCGATATCGGCCGTGCCATGCTGCAGATAGGCAACCAGCGAGCCGGCAACCGTCGGCGCCAGCTTCTCGATAACAGGCGCGGGCCGGTCTTCCGGAACGGCGCGCAGCAGGCTTTTCAGATCGGTATAGTGCCACGCCTCGATGCGTCGCGTCGGAAGACCGCCGGTCTTCAGATCGTCGAACAGCACGTCACGGGCGGCAACAACAGCGCCGTCGCCCGGCAATTCGCTGAACTTGGCGGTGTAAGCGTCGATCAGCGCGGTTTCCGCTGGCGTCAGCCGGTTGGTAGCTTGAATGTTCATGGACATCACCTCCTGGCCTTTGACTTAGGCCGCTTCACCGATGATGTCGGCGTAACCGTTGTTTTCCAGTTCCAGCGCCAGAGCCTTGTCGCCCGAGCGGATGATCTTGCCCTTGTAGAGAACGTGAACGCTGTCAGGCACGATGTAGTCGAGCAAGCGCTGATAGTGGGTGATGACGACGGTGGCACGATCCGGCGACTTCAGCGCGTTGACGCCGTCAGCCACGATCTTCAGCGCGTCGATGTCGAGGCCGCTATCGGTTTCGTCGAGAACGCAGAGCTTCGGCTCCAAGAGCGCCATCTGCAGGATCTCGGCGCGCTTCTTCTCACCGCCGGAGAAGCCGACGTTGAGCGGACGCTTCAGCATTTCCATGTCGATCTTCAGATCGCCGGCCGCTTCCTTGACGCGGCGGATGAAATCAGGCGTCGTCAGCTCGGACTCGCCGCGCGCCTTGCGCTGCTCGTTCATCGCGACCTTCAGGAACTGCATGGTGGCAACGCCGGGAATTTCGACCGGGTACTGGAAAGCAAGGAAGATGCCCTTGGCGGCGCGCTCGGCGGCGTCCAGTTCCAGAATGCTTTCGCCGTTATAGAGAATGTCACCAGAGGTGACTTCATAATCTTCGCGGCCCGACAGGATGTAGGACAGCGTCGACTTGCCGGAACCGTTCGGCCCCATGATGGCGGCGACTTCACCAGCGGCAACCTTCAGGTTGAGGCCCTTGATGATCTCGGTTTCGGTATCGGCGATCTTTGCGTGCAGGTCGATGATTTCAAGCATGGATGTATCCTAAGAATTGTGTGAGCGAAGGTGCGCGAACATCGCGCACTCAAATGCATGTTTGGGTGACGATCAGCCGACCGAGCCTTCCAGCGAAATGCCGATCAGCTTCTGCGCTTCCACGGCAAATTCCATCGGCAGTTCCTGAATGACTTCCTTCACGAAGCCGTTGACGATCAGTGCGATCGCCGCTTCCTCGGGAATGCCGCGCTGCAGGCAATAGAACAGCTGGTCTTCGGAAATCTTCGACGTCGTCGCCTCGTGCTCGAAATGCGCGGAGGAGTTCTTCGCCTCGATATAAGGCACGGTATGCGCGCCGCACTTGTCGCCGATCAGAAGCGAGTCGCACTGCGTGAAGTTGCGCGTGTTGGTCGCCTTGCGGTGGGCCGAAACCTGGCCGCGATAGACGTTTTCCGAGAAACCGGCGGCGATACCCTTGGCGATGATGCGACTCGACGTGTTCTTGCCGAGATGGATCATCTTGGTGCCGCTATCGATCTGCTGATGGCCATTGGAAACCGCGATCGAATAGAATTCGCCACGGCTGTCATCGCCGCGCAGGATGCAGGACGGGTATTTCCAGGTGATGGCCGAGCCGGTTTCCACTTGCGTCCACGAAATCTTCGAACGGTCGCCGCGGCAATCGCCACGCTTGGTCACGAAGTTGTAGATACCGCCCTTGCCTTCCTTGTCGCCCGGATACCAGTTCTGGACGGTGGAATATTTGATTTCGGCATCGTCGAGCGCCACCAGTTCGACCACGGCGGCGTGAAGCTGGTTCTCGTCGCGCTGCGGTGCGGTGCAACCTTCCAGATAGGAGACGTAGGCGCCCTCTTCGGCGATGATCAGCGTGCGCTCGAACTGGCCGGTGTTCTTTTCATTGATGCGGAAATAGGTGGAAAGCTCCATCGGGCACCGCACGCCCTTCGGCACAAACACGAAGGAACCGTCAGTGAAGACGGCCGAGTTCAGCGTCGCGTAGAAATTGTCCGTCGTCGGAACGACCGAACCGAGATATTTCTTCACCAGTTCCGGATGCTCGCGCACGGCTTCCGAAATCGACATGAAGATGACGCCGGCTTTCGCCAGTTCCGCCTTGAAGGTGGTGACGACCGAGACGCTATCGAACACGGCATCCACGGCGACCGGGCGCTTTTCGACGCCGGCGAGGATTTCCTGTTCCTTCAGCGGAATGCCGAGCTTCTCATAGACCTTCAAAAGCTCCGGGTCGACTTCATCGAGCGACTTCGGGCCGGGCGCGGTCTTCGGCGCGGCATAATAATAGAGATCGTTGAAATCGATCTTGGGGTAGCTGACGCGTGCCCAGGTCGGCTCTTCCATCGTCAGCCAGCGCTTGTAAGCCTCAAGACGCCATTCCAGCATCCATTCCGGCTCCTGCTTCTTGGCCGAGATGAAACGGATCACCTCTTCCGAAAGGCCCTTCGGGGCCTTGTCGACTTCGATATTGGTTTCGAAGCCGTATTTATACTGGTCCACATCGATCTGGCGGACCTGATCGATCGTTTCCTGAACCGCTGCCATGTCGTTCTCCAATCTCGCCGGAGCCAAGGTCCGGTGGCTTGTCAACGTATCAAGGCGGAAAGCCGCCTTATCCATCTTCGGGCAATGTCACCGCGCCGTTAAGCGGGCGGAGCTTATACCCATGTAAGTGCGGGATGGCGCTTTTCACACATCCCGGCAAGCGGAAAATTGCTATTCCGCAATTCTTTGCCGCATTTTAAGCGGCCTGACCGGAAAGCCTGCGCCGCCCGGCAATTTTCGTGAACGCCGCAAGCGTCCGTTCAATGTCCGCCTCATCAGTCGCATGGCCAAGGGAAATCCGGAGTGCACCAAGCTTGGGATCGCGCCCCATCGCCGTCAGCACATGGCTTTCCCCCACCTTGCCGGATGAGCAGGCCGAACCGGCCGATAGCGCAATACCTTCAATATCGAAAGCGATCTGCCCTGTTTCCGCCTTCAGGCCCGGCAGGGTGAAAAACGTGGTATTGCCAACGCGGACAACGTCCTCGCCGTGGATGATCACGTCAGGCGCACTCACCCGCATGCCGTCTTCCAGCCGCGCCCGCAGAGCGGCAAGACGCGCCGCTTCAATCTCGAGATTCCGGGCAGCCACAGCGGCAGCGGCACCAAAACCGATGACCGACAGGGTATTTTCCGTGCCGGAACGGTGCCCCTTTTCCTGCCCGCCGCCATGGATCAGCGGCTTCGGCATCATCACCTCGCCGCGCGAGACCAGCGCGCCAGCACCCTTGGGGCCACCGAGCTTGTGGGACGAGATGACCAGGAAATCGGCATCGAGCGCATTGATATCGAGCGGAACCCGGCCTGCCGCCTGCACGGCGTCGACGACCATCAATCCACCCGCCGCATGCACCAGCCGCGCCGCTTCCGCCACCGGCTGGAGGATGCCGGTCTCATTGTTCACCAGCATGCAGGCAACCATCGGCAGGCCGGTGGAAGCATCATGCGAAGACAGCAGCGTCTGAAGTGCCGCAAGATCGATGACGCCCTCTGACGTAACGGGAATTTCCGTAACGTCAGCCTTGCCGAACCGGCCGCCTTCGCGGAAAGCGGGGTGCTCGATGGCTGAAACATAAAGATGGCCATAGCGCACGGGAGCGCGCCCCATCTTGAATTCAGGCGTCAGCACCAGATTGGCGGCTTCCGTCGCGCCGCTGGTGAAGGTGACGTGGGCAGCCTGCGCGCTAACAAGTGCCGCAACCTCGCGGCGGGCGCCCTCAACGGCGGCGCGGGCGGCACGCCCTTCCCGGTGGACGGAAGACGGATTGCCGGCAAGATCGAGCGCGGAGACGAGAACATCGCGCACGGCAGGCAAAAGCAGCGCCGTGGCGTTCCAGTCCATATATGTCCGCGTCAAAACCGTCATGACGATGAGGCTTCATCCAATCTTCAATGCGCCAAAACGCATTTTTCTTGAAATTACAGTTGCGCTTGCCTTATGACACCACCCGAGTGCTTTAGCACACGCAAAGTTTCGAATTATTCTAAACTGCGTTCTAGAAAAGATGACAGAGTTCGTCAAGTCTTCTCATCGGAAGAATGCGGTTGGAGAATGAAAAAACACGACCGGAGTACCAATGCCCGAAGTCATCTTTAACGGCCCTGCGGGTCGCCTCGAAGGCCGTTATCAACCCTCCAAGGAAAAGAGCGCGCCGATAGCGATCATCCTTCATCCGCACCCGCAGTTCGGCGGCACGATGAACAACCAGATCGTCTATCAGCTCTTCTATCTTTTCCAGAAGCGCGGCTTCACGACGCTCCGGTTCAACTTCCGCTCCATCGGCCGCAGCCAGGGCGAATTCGACCACGGCGCCGGCGAGCTTTCCGATGCGGCCTCCGCGCTCGACTGGGTGCAGAGCCTGCATCCCGATTCGAAAAGCTGCTGGGTCGCCGGTTATTCCTTCGGCGCCTGGATCGGCATGCAGCTCCTGATGCGCCGTCCGGAAATCGAAGGTTTCATGTCGATTGCGCCGCAGCCGAATACCTACGACTTCTCCTTCCTCGCCCCCTGCCCGTCCTCCGGCCTCATCATCAATGGTGATTCCGACAAGGTCGCGCCTGAGAAGGACGTCAACGGCCTGGTGGAAAAGCTGAAGACCCAGAAGGGCATCCTCATCACCCACCGCACCGTTCCCGGCGCCAACCACTTCTTCAACGGCAAGGTGGACGACCTGATGGGCGAATGCGAGGACTATCTCGACCGCCGCCTCAATGGCGAACTGGTGCCGGAACCGGCGGCCAAGCGCATTCGGTGATTGGCTGCGCCTCTTGGCGGGCGGCTCGATTTTTCTACAATGATCGCCGGTGGGTGAAGCTTACCCCCCTCTGCCCTGCCGGGCATCTCCCCCTCAAGGGGGGAGATCAGCTAGACGCATGCTCCTCGCCTAAGCCTCTGCGTTAAAGATGACCGGAAGGTCGCCGCGATTCGATCTCCCCCCTTGAGGGGGAGATGCCCGGCAGGGCAGAGGGGGGTGAGCCACACCCACCGTCACCCCTTATGCCGCACCAAAACCCCACCCGTCACCGGCTCCCTCACCGCCGTCGTACCGGGATAGGTCAGCGGCAAACCCTTCAGCGATCGCACGGCCAGATAGGCCCAGGCCTCCGCCTCCATCGCCCCGCCATCGAAACCCGCCTCTTCCGCCGCGATCACCCGCGCTCCGGACTTTGCGGCAAGGCCCGCAAACTCCGCCATGATCACCGGATTGAGCCGCCCGCCACCAGAAACCACATAGGTTTTCGCCGCTTCGGGCAGATAGCTCGCCGACTTCAGAATCGCCGCCCCCGTCAGATGCGCCAACGTCCGCGCCCCATCCGCCAGCGAGACTTCCCCTTTTTTCGGTGGCACGAAATCGCTGCGGTCCAGCGACCGACGGATATTGGCTGAAAAAAACGGGCTTTCCATATAACGCGCCACCAGCGACGCGACGACGGTGCCGCCAGCCGCCGTCTTGCCGCCCTTGTCGAAGGCTTTCCCCGTATGCGCCTCGATCCACTGGTCGATCAGCATATTGCCCGGCCCGCTGTCGAAAGCCGCGAGCCGCCCCGCCTCACCGACATAGGTGAGATTGGAGATGCCGCCGATATTGACGAAGACGGCCGGCGTTTCGAACCCATCGGGCAGATTGGCGGAAAGCGCCATGTGATAGGCCGGGATCAGCGGTGCACCCTGCCCGCCATGGACCATATCATTGGCCCGCATATCGTAAACCACATCGATGCCGGTTTCCTCAGCCAGCAGAGGCCCATCACCGATCTGCACGGTCAGCGCCTCATCCGGCCGGTGCAGTACCGTCTGACCATGAAAACCGATCACGTCGATATCGCCGGGCTGGAGCCGGTGACGATGGAGGAAGGATTTCACCGCCGCCGCATGGGCAAGCGTCAGCTTGCGCTCGGCCTCCACTAGGTCGCCGGGACGTTCGCGTCGTTCACGAATGGCTTTGGCCGTGACCAATGCCTTCTGCCAGATGGCGCGCAGGCCCGGATCGTAGGGGAAATACCCGCTCGGCCCATGCCGCACCACGCTTTCGCCATCCGTGCGCAACAGGGCGATATCGATGCCGTCCATCGATGTGCCGCTCATCAGCCCGATTGCCGTTTTGACCTCGCCCACCTGCCGCTCCCCTGCAATCACGAATCATCATCGAGTGAATCCCGACATTCATGGCCGAAACGGGTGCACATTTCAAAAAACAATGATAAAGCCGCGACGGTCATTGGTTTTCGATGGCCGCAAAGATCAAACCAGAAAGTAAAAGGTTATGTCCAGGTTCAAGTCCGATTTCCTCCGCACGCTCGATGAGCGCGGCTTCATTCACCAGATCTCCGATGAGGCAGGTCTCGACGAACTGTTCGCCAAGGAAACCGTGACCGCCTATATCGGCTATGACCCGACGGCTTCGAGTTTGCATGTCGGCCACCTCACCCAGATCATGATGCTGCACTGGATGCAGAAGACCGGCCACCAGCCGATCTCGCTGATGGGTGGCGGCACCGGCATGGTCGGCGATCCCTCCTTCAAGGAAGAAGCCCGCAAGCTGATGACGATCGACATGATCGAGGACAACATCACCTCGCTGAAGCACGTCTTCGCCAACTACCTCGATTACGACCGCGCCAACAATCCGGCGCTGATGATCAACAATGCCGACTGGCTGCGCGGCCTCAACTACCTCGAATTCCTGCGCGATGTCGGCCGCCATTTCTCGGTCAACCGCATGCTGTCCTTCGACAGCGTGAAGACGCGCCTCGACCGCGAACAATCGCTGTCCTTCCTCGAATTCAACTACATGATCCTGCAGGCCTACGATTTCGTGGAGCTGAACCAGCGCACCGGCTGCCGCCTGCAGATGGGCGGTTCGGACCAGTGGGGCAACATCATCAACGGCATCGATCTCGGTCACCGCATGGGGACACCGCAGCTTTACGCGCTGACCTCGCCGCTGCTCACCACCTCCTCCGGTGCGAAGATGGGCAAGTCTGCTTCCGGCGCAGTATGGCTGAACAAGGACCTGCTGCCGGTCTATGATTTCTGGCAATACTGGCGCAACACGGAAGATGCGGACGTCGTTCGCTTTGCGAAACTCTTCACCACGCTGCCGATGGATGAGATCGCCCGTATCGCCGCCCTTGGCGGATCGGAGATCAACGAGGCGAAGAAAATCCTCGCGACCGAAGTGACCGCGATCCTGCATGGCCGTGCCGCTGCCGAAGAAGCTGCCGAGACGGCGCGCAAGACTTTCGAGGAAGGCGCACTCGCTGAAAACCTGCCCTCCATCGAGGTTCCGACATCCGAACTCGATGCCGGCCTCGGCGTTCTCTCGCTCATCGTCCGTGCCGGTCTCGCCGGCTCGAACGGCGAGGCCCGCCGCCACGTTCAGGGCGGTGCGGTGAAGATCAACGACATCGGCGTTTCGGATGAGCGCCAGACGGTTGGTTCCGGTGAAATCACCGGCGACGGCGTCATCAAGCTGTCGGTCGGCAAGAAGAAGCACGTTCTGGTTCGCCCGGCGTAAGACTTACAAAAACATCGTGTCGAGGACTGCGAAAGCGGTCCTCGATGCGCCGATACCCCCACTTCCGTCATGCCGGACTAGATCCGGCATCCAGCCACGGCGCGTCTGCGCCGTGAAAGGGCTCTCGTGCGATCAAGGACTTGATCGCACTGGACCCCGGATCAGGTCCGGGGTGACGAAGTGCGGGTGCACCCGTTCTCGCCAAACAGCTGCTTGCGCCAAGCTTTGCGACGCTCCATTCACTGAAATTCGAAAATCTGCCGAAAGACGCCCGGCGCGATCAGCGACAACGGATTGATCGTCAGCTTCGGCTGGTCCGTCTGGCCGGAGAGCTTGAAGGTGATGCCGAGCAACCCCCGGTCGCGGCCATTGCCGAGGAAAATGCCGATGAAGGGCAGCTCGCCGAACAGCCGGTTCAGGCCATAGGCGGGCATGAAGGTGCCGGTCATGTCCATGCGGCCGCTCTGGTCCTTCAGCAGCCCCTGGAAGGTCGCGCCGATCTGCTCGCCGCGCACGACGCCGTTTTCCACCGCCACCGAACCATTGACATAAACCAGCCGGGCAAAGCCGCGCTGGAATTTTTCCGAGCTGACATCGATATTGCGGCGCACCGCATTGTTGAGGCTCCTGCCGTCCTCACCCGTCGGCGTGGCGACGATATCCTGAAGCTTGGCTTCGTTGACGACGGCAAAATTGCGCAGGTCGAGCGATCCGCTCCAGTCGCTGCCATTGGAGGTCGTCAGCGCAAGGTTGAGAAGGCCGCCGCGAATACGGCTGTAGATATTGGCGAAACGGGCAAGCGACCCCGCATCGCTGCTGGTCAGCGTCACGGTTCCCGTCGCCCCGCGATTGACGGTCTGCGCCACCACCGCCTGGCCGTTGCCGGTAACGCCACGGAAATCGATGGAGCGGACCTTGCCGTCCCGCACGCTGACATCGGAACTGACATTGGCAAGGATTTCATCGTTGAACCCATAGACCTTGTCGAATTGCGTCTTGATGGCAAGGGATGGCTGCGAACGCGACGTCCCGTCGCCGCTGCCGGAAGAGCTGCGAAGCTTCGAGAGGAAAGGCCTGACATCGGCGGATTTCCCCGATGCATTGATGATATAGCCGTTCTTCGAAGCAGCGACCGAAACGGCGTAATTGTCGGAGGGCGAAAGCTGCACGCGGCTGAGATCGGCTGAAATCAGCCCGTTCTTGCTGAAGGCGATATCGCCGGCAGCGCCGAAGCCGTCACCGTCGAGCGAAAAGTCGCTGATCGTCGTGCGCCCGTCTCCCATTTCCATGGTGAAGGTGGCGCTGGCGGGAATGCCGATGCCCTTGCTCCAGCCGAGCCCTGGCAGAATGATCGACGCCTTGGTCAGATCGAGCCGGATATCCTGGCGTTTCGGGTCGGCGCCGTCGATTTCAATCGCCGTCGTGCCGCCGAGAACCGTGGAGAGTTCCGGAGCGAGCTTGGCAACCTGGGTTTCGTTCAGGCTTGCCTTCAGCGACAGCGTCGGCGCGATATCGCTGTTCTTGCGCACCGGCTCCGTCATCACGATATCCATCGGCACGTCGTCCACGCGGCCCCTGCCCTCCAGTTTGAGCTGGCGGTCGTCCAGCGTCATGAAACCGTCGAGCGCAGTCACCTTGTGGCCAGCAAAGGGCTTGGTCAGCGACAGGTTCTTCAGATCGAGATCGGCCGTCCACACCGGCGGAGGCGGGTTATGGCTGGAAAGCAGGCCAACGGTCAGGTTGGCATGGGCTTTGACATCGCCGGTGAAATCCTCAGGCTTGAACTGCGTATCCTTGAGCGCATTGATGGGTTTGAGCGCCGCAAGCTCGGCCACGGCATCGGCCGAGCCCGAAACGTTCAGTTCGAGATTTCCAAGCAGCGGCTTGTCGTAAACAGCGGAAATGAGAAAACGGCTGTTTTCCAGCGCGAGCGACCGGTTCGACGGGAAATAGGATGTCCCCCGCTTGATATCGACGGCCATCTTGCCGCCGACGAGATCGAAATGCGCATCGACATCGCGCAACGGCGGAATGTCGCCGGTGGTATTGAGACGCGTATCGTCGATATCGAAACGGATCTGCATTTCGCTTTCGCCGAGCACCAGCGGGCAGCCGGGGCCGCACATCCGTCCCTGCGGAATGAAGATCGCGATTGAACCATTGGTGACGGTGCCGCCGTAGAGATTGGACACCACCCAGTCACGCGGCTTGTGCGCCATCCAGAACGGCCAGAGCTGCTTGACCGCCGTGGCCTCCATCTTCGGAATCTGCCCGCCGAAGCTGATTTCCGGCGACCCCTGGCCGAAGCGGATTTTCAGCGATCCCGCCATGTCTCCGAGCGGGCCTGTCACATAAAGCGAGGAAACGTCGAGCTGCTTCGTCGCCGCCGTAAAATGCCCGTCCGCCTTCAGGCTGAAAGGAACCGGGGCTTCGCCCGAAGCCTCGGACGAAGCAACGGCGTTGTCGATCCGCAGCGAAAGGCCGAAACCGTCTTCCGTATCGCTGATTTCACCGGCGACCGGAAGAATTGTGCGCCCGAGCTCCAGCCGCGAATTGTCGATGACAAGGGTGCTCTTGGCAAAGTCATAACGCGCATGGACATTGCCAGCCGTAAAGGTCTGGGACTCACCGCCGATCATCAGCGTTCCATTGCCGAGGCCGAGCGAGATCTCCAGCCGTGGCTCCTGCCCTTCCATGGCGCGCCGCGCGACAATATTGATACCCGTCTTGACGTTCAGGCCTTCGTGGAGATTCCCGTCGGGATCGTATTTCTCTAGAAACGGGCCGATATCGAAACCGTCGATGCGGGCTTCAAAACCATCTATCCGGCCACCCGATCCCGAAGTCTGCAGCGACACGCTGGCAATTTCACCGTTAAACAGCGTTTCTCCATCGAGCGAATATCCGCCCTGCTGATCGGGCGTCAGCGACAATTCGCGCACTTCGACGGTGCGCGGCTTGCCCAACTCTCCGGGCGGCAGGTGAACCGAAACGCTGGAAATATCGATTTCCTCGGTTCCGCTGCTCAGAAAAGCCTGAGCGAGCTTGTCGAGCTGCCCGAAGGCCTCCTGCAATTGCTGCGGCACGGCGTCGAGCTTGACGCTGGCGAGATCGAACCCGTTACCCTTGGGCAAAAGCGCCGTATCGAGCTCCATCCCGTCGGCCTCGAGGCTCTCCACCGAGACACGGCCGGTAAGAAGCGCAAGCGGATCGAGCGCCATGCCGATTGCCCGGGCCCGGCTCATATGCTGGCCGGATTCCTTCTCGATGATATCCACGTCCTCCGCCACCAGCGCAAGGCGCAGCCCGGTGGAAAACCTGATCGCCGAAGAACCGATCCGCGCGCTGTAATGGGGGCCGAGCGCCCTTTCCAGCGCCTGCTGCGCCTGGCTGGAAAGCGTCGCATCGATCGATCCCGTCTCGACGGAAAGAATGATGCCGCCAATTGACAGGAAGGCCAGCACGAAAAGCGCTGCGAAAATCTTGATGAAGGCGCGCACCATGGAACGCGGCGCCGGGCAATGCACGATGATGGGATCTTCGGCCTGCGCCGAAGGAAGATCGTGCAGCGCAATGATATCGCGTCTGCCGAACTTGACCTTTTCACCCCTTACTTCAGCCATACGCCCGTGTTTGCCCTTGAATAGCTTTGTTTCGCCGCAACACCGAAGCGGGATGGCGAAAAGTGTAAGCGGTTTTCGTCCGGAATCCCGCTTTAATTCTTTAGCCCAGATAACGATTGAGATTTAAGATCGTTTCGACCTGAAATCTAAATAGTGATCTGGACGACGCGCGGTTTCGCTATATATCGAATGTGGCGACTTTCCCTCAACATCCCGGCGAAAGAAAGGTAGATTATGACAGACTTGACGATTGGCGGCCCGGCTCCCGATTTTACTTTGCCCCGCAACGGTGAAGGGACGGTGACATTGTCCAAACTGCAAGGCAAGGCCGTCATCCTCTATTTCTACCCGAAGGACGATACTTCCGGCTGCACGGCAGAGGCCATCGACTTCAGCGCGCTGGGCGGCGAATTCGAGGCAGCCAACGCCGTCGTCATCGGCATTTCGCCCGACAGCGTTAAAAGCCACGACAAGTTTGCGGCAAAACATTCCCTTTCCGTCATGCTCGCTTCCGACGAGGAGAGGAAGGTTCTGGAAGCCTATGGCGTCTGGAAGGAAAAAAGCATGTATGGGAAAAAATACATGGGTGTCGAACGCACGACCGTCCTCGTTGCCCCGGATGGAAAAATCGCGGAAATCTGGAACAAGGTGAAGGTCGCGGGCCACGCCCAGGCCGTTCTCGAGGCTGTGAAGAAGCTCTGAGGGACCAACCCGTCGTGACGCCCCCGTTCAAAATCATCTCGCTGCGAGGCGGCGCGACGGATGCCATCGTGAGTGCCGATCTCGACAGAAAGACCGCGCTCGCGCAGGAAACGGCGACACGCTGGTTCGAGCGCCGCCTGTCGCTGCGCTCCCCTCTCGACCCGCCGCTGCCTGAGCGGCCGGGCAGGCCCGAGAAGCCGGAACTCGTGCCGCCGACCGCCGTGGAACGCCGTTCCCTCCACAGCATCAAGGGCCGCATCGCGCTGCTGCACGCCATCGCCCATATCGAACTCAACGCCGTCGATCTCGCGCTCGATATCGTCGCCCGTTATGCCAGCGAGCCGGTGCCGCATTCCTTTTTCGACGGCTGGATGCAGGTCGCCTTCGAGGAGGCGAAACATTTCCGGCTGGTGCGGGACAGGCTGAGAAGCCTCGGCGCCGACTATGGCGATCTGCCGGCCCATGACGGGCTCTGGCAGGCCGCGCATTCCACCCGCAACGATCTCACCGCACGGCTCGCCGTCGTGCCGCTCATCCTGGAAGCGCGCGGGCTGGACGTCACCCCTTCCCTGCAGGCGAAGATGCGCGAGACAGGCGATCTTGAAAGCGCTGCCGTTCTCGATGTCATCTATAATGACGAAAAGGGCCATGTCGCCATCGGCGCGAAATGGTTCCGGTTCCTGTGCGCGCGTGAAAAGAAGGACCCGGTCGCAACCTTCAGGCAACTGGTGCGCGCCAATTTCCGCGGCCCTTTGAAACCGCCCTTCAACGACATTGCCCGCGCCGAAGCCGGCCTGACGCCTTCCTTTTACCGCTCGCTCACATCCGTCAGCCAATAGCCGACATCGCCGAAAGGCCTCTCCGGCAAAACTTCGTTAACCTTAACGAATTATGATTTCCCTTGAGAAATCGGCCAGTCCGGAGAGAGATTGTGACTGATACGGCGGAAAACCGGGTATTCGGCAAAAAGCGTGAGCCGCACGTGCTCATTCTCGCGCGCGGCGACAGGGTGCGGCACATGACCATCCGTCCGTGGATGGCGGCGCTTGCCGGCTGCACGATCGGCCTTTTCTCGCTCGGTTATCTCGGCGCCACAGGCTATCTCATTTTGCGTGACGACCTGATCGGCGCGACCATGGCCCGCCAGACCCGCATGCAGAACGACTATGAAGACCGCATCGCAGCGCTGAGAGCCCAGGTGGACCGGGTCACTTCACGGCAATTGCTCGATCAGCAGGTCGTTGAAAAGAAAGTGGAAAAGCTGCTGGAACAGCAGGCGGCGCTGACCTCGCGGCACGGCCGCATGAGCGAATTGCTGGAGCGCGCCGAGAACTCCGGCATCGCCGCCTCCCCGGCCGCGCCCTCGTCTCTTTCGAACGCCATGGCACCGGAAAAACGCGCCGACCTCTCCGGCGGCCTTTCGGCCATTGAAAAGCTGATGACGCCACGCAAGCCGCAGGCGGAAAAGCCCGCCACATCGGACAGACGCGCCGCCTATGTACCCGAAGCCGGCGAAACGCCATCCGACCGGGCCGACCGGGTATTTTCCAAGGTGACACTGTCTTTGAAGGATATCGAACGCCAGCAGATATCGCGCATCGCCAGACTGACCAGCGACGCCGAGGACAAGGCGAATGCGATGCAGGACATCATCCGGCAGGCGGGCCTGAAAATCGAAGAGAACGGCAATGACGACATAGGCGGCCCCTATGCCGACCCCGAGCGCGGTGACACCGATCCTTTCAACCTGTCGCTCACCAATCTAGACAATGCGCTGAACCGGCTCGATATCGTCAAGGAAACCGCGACCAACCTGCCCTTCGGCAACCCGGCCCCCGGCCGGGCTATCACCAGCCGATTCGGCAACCGGATGGATCCGTTTCTCGGCCGCCCGGCCCTTCATACCGGCATCGATTTTCGCGCCGAAACCGGGGCTGACGTCAAATCCACCGGCGCGGGCAAGGTGACGGTCGCGGAAAATTCCGGCGGCTACGGCAATATGGTCGAGATCGATCACGGCCAGGGCGTGTCGACGCGATTCGGCCATCTCTCCGCCATTCTGGTGAAAGCCGGCGACAGGGTCGAGGCCGGCGACGTCATCGGCCGCGCCGGCAGCACCGGCCGCTCCACCGGTCCGCATGTGCATTACGAGGTGCGCCGCAACGATACGCCGGTCGATCCGATGCGGTTCCTGATCGCCGGAACGGAACTCAAAACCTATTTAAAATAGCAGCCCGATTTTAATGCTTTTTTTGCGCTTTTTACGATAAATCGCTGAAATCTGCACCAAAGGCCCAGAAGCCCCGCCCGAACCCCGCTGTTTCGCGCGCTTTTCCCGTTGTTTCCTTGACTTTCCGGCAATTTGGGCATATCCCCGCGCCAAGTCTTTGCAAGTGCTGTCGCGGCACGCAGGTGTTCTTACCGAACCAGAACGGAAAAAGTTCTTCCTTTGACAACATTCTCTGATCTTGGCCTGAGCCAAAAAGTTCTTTCCGCTATTGCAGATGCCGGCTACACGACGCCGACACCCATTCAGGCTGGCGCCATTCCGCCGGCGCTGGAAAAGCGTGATATCTGCGGTATCGCACAGACCGGCACGGGCAAAACCGCGTCCTTCGTTCTGCCGATGCTCACCCTGCTCGAAAAGGGCCGTGCGCGCGCCAGAATGCCGCGCACGCTGATCCTTGAGCCGACCCGTGAGCTGGCAGCGCAGGTGGCGGAGAACTTCGAGAAATACGGCAAGAATCACAAGCTGAACGTCGCGCTCCTCATCGGCGGTGTTTCCTTCGAAGACCAGGACCGCAAGCTTGAGCGCGGCGCCGATGTGTTGATCTGCACCCCCGGCCGCCTTCTCGACCATTGCGAGCGCGGCAAGCTTTTGATGACCGGCGTGGAAATCCTCGTCATCGACGAAGCCGACCGTATGCTGGATATGGGCTTCATTCCCGATATCGAGCGCATCGCCAAGATGATCCCCTTTACCCGGCAGACGCTGTTCTTCTCGGCCACCATGCCGCCGGAAATCCAGAAGCTGGCCGACCGGTTCCTGCAGAACCCCGTCCGCGTCGAGGTCGCCAAGCCCTCCTCCACGGCAAAGACCGTTGCCCAGCGCATCGTCGCCGCACACAACAAGGACTATGAAAAGCGCGCCGTGCTGCGCGATCTCGTCCGCGCCGAAGAAGCCGAACTGAAGAACGCCATCATCTTCTGCAACCGCAAGAAGGATGTGGCCGACCTGTTCCGCTCGCTCGACCGTCACGGTTTTTCCGTCGGCGCGCTGCATGGCGACATGGACCAGCGTTCGCGCACCACGATGCTGCAGAACTTCAAGGACGGCAATCTGAAGCTGCTCGTCGCCTCCGACGTTGCCGCACGCGGCCTGGACATCCCCGATGTCAGCCACGTCTTCAACTTCGATATTCCCATTCATTCGGAAGACTATGTCCACCGCATCGGCCGTACCGGTCGTGCCGGCCGCTCGGGCAAGGCCTTCACCATCGTCACCAGAAGCGACACGAAGTATCTCGACGCGATCGAAAAGCTGATCGGCGAAAAGATCGAGTGGCAGAACGGTGACCTCTCCACCCTTCCCGCGCCGATGGAAAGCTTTGAAAGCAATTCCGGCCGCCGGGGCAAGGAACGGGGCGGCAGGGGCCGCAACCGTCGCGACGCAGCGCCGGTCGAAAACATCAATCAGGGTGCACAATCCGCTGCGGATACGGACATCGCGGCTCATGGAGACGACAAGGTGAAAGCAGAACGCAAGCAGGAAAAGACCCCGCGCAATTCCGACCGCAACAGCCGCAATCCGCTGCATGCCAATGACGACAACCGCGACCGCCGCCGCCATTATCGCGACCATGACGATGGCCCGACACCGGTTGGTTTCGGCGACGACATCCCCGCTTTCATGCTGATCGTGGCCAACGCCAAGGCCTGACCGCGGGAATGGACAGCATGACGCCGACCGCCAGGCCAGGTCTCGATTTTCCGGGTGTCGGCGTCGGCCTCGCCATCATGCGTGATGGCCGCGTGCTTTTATGCCGGCGCTTGAAGGCGCCGGAAGCCGGATACTGGAGCATTCCAGGCGGCAAGGTCGATCACCTTGAAACTTCCCTCGCCGCGGCACGCCGCGAGGCCGAAGAAGAAACCGGGCTCGAGATCGGCACCGTCGAATTCCTCTGCCATAGCGAATTCATCGATACGGAAGATCGTCACCACTGGGTTTCGCTGATCTTCGTCACCCGCGATGCGCAGGGTGAGCCGGCACTGACCGAACCCGACAAGCTTTCCGCCATCGGCTGGTTCGATCCGGATAAACTTCCCGAACCCATCTCCGCCTTTGCCAGGGACGCTCTGGCCGCCCTTAAATAAAGCCGCACAAGCGGCCGACCGAACTCGCTCGCGGGCGACAATGGCCATCAACGGGCATTTTCAAGCAGTTATGTTGATGTGTACATCGGAGCCGGCTTCGCCCCCTCCGCGCGATATCATTTCCATAAATTCGAAAATGAAAGAACGTCTTTGCGCAGGGCTTTTCTAATTCAATTTTAAATTGCTTAAATTAGCTTCATGTAAAAAACCGCCCCAGTTTCCCGAAGCGGTTTATACGTAATGAAAAAAATAGAATATGAAATGCAATATAGTCTGGCAGTGCTTATAACCGGAACACTTTCCGAGGCCTGTTACAGCCAATTTCAGTCGTCCCCTGAAACAGTTACATCTAAGCTAATCATTTACTTTCCGTCAAGCAAATCTTCTCGCAAATGCGAAAAAAACATGGCGGAAAAGAGGTGAATGATGGGAAGGTTTATATATTTACGTTATATATCAATAAATTACAAATATGAAAATAAAATGTGCATCTTTTTGTGCTGCACTTTAAAAAGCAGAATCGCGGACCGGCTTTTTCTAAACTGTGCTTATACGCGCCACATGTAATGGATTTATGAAGTAACGCCCGCCGCGACAATGATGTGAAATACTTCCCCACCCATCCGGCGCGGGAGCGAATTGCTCGTCGGCAAAAATAATCCTTCAATAAAAACATAGTGCGCAATTATATCGGACAGCAACAACTACAAGCTGCGACGACGACCCGCCCTCTCGAATCGGACAACTTCAGAGCAAATCCGCCGTCCCGCGGATGGCGATATGCGAATATGATGGAGCATCGGCGATTTTTCCTTTGGAAAACCGGTTGTTGCCGATAAACATCAAGCCGGGACAACAGGATTTCTATCACGTCATGCTTTCACTTCGCCTGCTAACGATCATCGCCGGTTTTGCCCTTGCGGGCTCAGCAAGCGCGGCATCGATTGGCATCGTTGCACCCCAGAGCGGCCCTTACGAACTTCTGGGGCAGCAGGTACGGCAGGGTGCGAAGGCGGCGGCGGCAAAGCTCGGGCTGGATGTGGTCGAAATCCATGAAAGCTGCGAAGATGGCAGCGGCGGCGCGATAGCCGATGGCCTCGTGGCCGCCAAGGTCAGCGCCGCAATCGGTTTCTTGTGCACCGAAACGCTTCAGGATGTTCTGCCGCCGCTGAAAGCGGCCGCCATTCCCGCCATCACGCTTTCCAGCCGCGCGCCGATCCTGATGGAAGACGCCCTGAAATACGGCTGGCCGCTCTTTCGCCTCGCCCCGTCCGACAGGGCCGAATCGGACAGGATTGCGGAGATCATCCTGCGCGACTGGAAGGGACATTCCATCGGACTTGTGGATGACGGCACGATCTACAGCCGCGAGCTGGTCGACCGCATCCGCTCGTCGCTCGAGGAAAACGGCCTGAAGCCCACCCTTGCCGATACGATGCGTCCCAACCAGGAACAGCAGGTAGCGCTGGTGCGCCGGCTGGCGCGCACCGGCATTTCCCATGTTTTCGTCGGCGCGGAGCGCAATGACGTCGCCATCATTGCCAGAGATGCCGGGTCGGAGAACATTCCCCTCACCGTCATGGGCGGCGATGCCATGAATGCGGCCAACAATCCGGTCCCCTTGGCCGCGAATGTGCTGGCGGTCACCCGCCCGGCCTATGATACCCTGCCATCGGCCCAGGCGGTCGCCGGCGAACTGCGCGGCGCCGGCATCGAGCCGGAAGGTTACGTCCTACCGGCCTATGCGGCGGCGGAACTCACCGCCGCCCTTGCGGAAGCCACGCAGGCGCAGTCGAAACCCGCGCCGGAGATACTGGCGGGCGGCACCCTTTTCAAAACCGTGCTCGGCGATCTCGGCTTCAGCCCGTCGCATGACCTTTCTGACAATCCCTATCGCCTGCAGCGATGGAACGGCCAGCGCTTCGAACCGGCGGACAAGGCTGAAAGACAATAGGCGAAACCCGCACCGCCGAAAATTCGAGGAAACGCAGCTGAAAACCGCCGTCAACCGCGCGACCGGCCGTTTCAAACCCCGATACTTGGTGTTAAAGGCAGCTTACGCAACGCGTCGAGAGGAGTTTGCCCCATGTCCCTGCCCATCCGCATAGCCCCGTCCATTCTGGCTGCCGATTTCGCCAAGCTCGGACAGGAAGTCGCCGATGTCACGGAAGCGGGCGCGGACTGGATTCATCTCGATGTGATGGATGGCCATTTCGTCCCCAACATTTCCTTCGGGCCGGATGTCATCAAGGCGCTGCGGCCGCACAGCATGGCCTTCTTCGACTGCCATCTGATGATCGCACCCGTCGATCCCTATCTCGAAGCCTTCGCCAAGGCGGGCTGTGACAGCATTACCGTGCATGCCGAAGCCGGGCCTCACCTGCACCGCTCGCTGCAGACGATCCGCGGGCTCGGCAGAAAGGCCGGCGTGACGCTTAACCCCGCAACACCGCTTTCGGTCATCGAAAACGTGCTTGATGACGTCGATCTGGTCCTGATCATGAGCGTCAATCCCGGTTTCGGCGGGCAGAAGTTCATTCCGGCCATGCTGGACAAGATCCGCGCGGCAAAGGCCATGATCGGCGACCGGCCGATCGAACTCGAAGTGGATGGCGGCGTGACGGCGGAAACCGCAGGCGCGATCGTTGCCGCCGGTGCGAATGCGCTGGTGGCCGGCTCGGCCATCTTCAAGGGCGACGGCGTTGCCGACTACCGCAAGACGGTCGCGCAACTGCGCCACGCAGCGGAAGCCGCACGGACATAACCGCCGCCGAAGGGGGCACGGCAAGGCGTTGGGGGATCGGCATGGAAAGCGACAGGCGGGGTTTCCGTGACACGGCTTCGGCAGCGATGTTTCCGCTGCTCGGCGCGCTTGTCTGGGCCGTCTGTTCGAGTGCCGCCGCCGCTATCGGGCTCTATGTCAGGAACCGGCTGGAAACCGACCATGCCGTCGACATCATCATGCTTTTCTTCGCGGGCGGCCTCTTCGGCTGGCTGCTGGCCATGGCGGCGCTGCACTTCCTCCCTGCTTCCACCGCCCTGCCGCTGCGTCTTGCGGCGGCCTGTCTTGCCATCGCTTTTTTCACGCTGACAGTTGCGGCGGCGTTTTTCGCTTTCGAGTACCGTATTTTTTATGCGCAATGGCACGCGCCGGCATTCTCCCGCATCTGGTTTTTCCAGCAGCTCTTCACATCGCTCGGCGCGATTTACCAGTTCTGCATTCTCGGCCTTGGCTTATATTTTCCCTTTGCCATCGTTCCGCTCCTGCCTGCGGGCGCAATCCTCTGCCGACGTGCGCAACGAGCAACAGAGGCATGTAGCTTGATAGATTGAGATTACCGGAACACTTTGCTAAACGGGCAGCAAAATTCCTCCACAAAGAAAGTCATTGCCATGATCCCTCGTTACTCCCGGCCGGAAATGGTCGCCATCTGGTCGCCGGAAACAAAGTTCCGCATCTGGTTCGAGATCGAGGCATATGCCTGTGACGCGCTTGCCGAACTCGGCGTTATCCCGAAGTCCGCTGCCCAGACCATCTGGGAAAAGGGCGGCAGCGCCACCTTCGACGTCGCCCGCATCGACGAGATCGAAGCCGTCACCAAGCATGACGTCATCGCCTTCCTCACCCATCTTGCCGAATTTGTCGGTCCCGACAGCCGTTTCGTGCATCAGGGCATGACCTCGTCGGACGTGCTCGATACCACGCTCAACATCCAGCTCGTACGCGCCGCCGATCTGCTGCTCGCCGATATGGACCGGGTGCTCGCCGCGCTGAAAACCCGCGCCTTCGAACACAAGAACACGGTGCGCATCGGCCGCAGCCACGGCATTCATGCCGAGCCGACCACCATGGGCCTGACCTTCGCCCGCTTCTATGCCGAGATGCACCGCAACCGCGAGCGCCTCGTCAATGCCCGTGCGGAAATCGCCACGGGCGCGATCTCCGGCGCCGTCGGCACCTTCGCCAATATCGACCCGCGCGTCGAAGAACATGTCTGTGCCAAGCTCGGCCTCATCCCCGAGCCGGTCTCCACGCAGGTCATCCCGCGTGACCGCCACGCCATGTTCTTCGCGACGCTCGGCGTCATCGCTTCGTCGATCGAAAACGTCGCCATCGAAATCCGCCACATGCAGCGCACCGAGGTTCTTGAAGCGGAAGAATTCTTCTCGCCGGGCCAGAAGGGCTCGTCCGCCATGCCGCACAAGCGCAACCCGGTTCTGACCGAAAACCTGACCGGCCTTGCCCGTCTGGTGCGCATGTCCGTCGTTCCGGCCATGGAAAACGTAGCGCTGTGGCACGAGCGCGACATCAGCCACTCCTCCGTCGAGCGCGCCATCGGCCCCGATACCACTGTCACTCTCGATTTCGCGCTGAACCGTTTGGCCGGTGTCATCGAAAAGCTGGTGATCTATCCGGACAACATGCTGAAGAACATGAACAAGTTCCGCGGCCTCGTGCATTCGCAGCGCGTTCTCCTGGCGCTGACGCAGGCCGGCGTATCGCGTGAAGACGCCTACCGTCTGGTACAGCGCAACGCCATGAAGGTCTGGGAACAGGGCGCCGATTTCCTTGAGGAACTGCTGGGCGACGAGGAAGTGCGCGCCGCACTTCCCGAAGAGGTGATCCGCGAAAAGTTCGACCTTGGCTACCACACCAAGCATGTCGACACGATCTTCACCCGCGTCTTCGGCAACGCCTGAGACTTGAGCTGAGTTTGAGACCTTGAAGTTAATGCCGCCGCGACCTTGATCGCGGCGGCATCACAACACAGATATGGGCGCATGAAAGTTTCAGAAGCAGATATCCTGATCGTCCCCGGTTATACCAATTCCGGCCCCGACCACTGGCAGAGCCGCTGGGAGCGCAAGCTCTCCACCGCCCGCCGCGTCGAGCAGGCCGAATGGTCCAAACCCGTGAAGGAAGACTGGGTCGCCCGGCTGGTGGAAGAGGTCAATGCCTCCACCAGGCCCATCGTCCTCGTCGCCCATTCCCTCGGTGTGCCGACCGTCATCCATGCCTTGCCGGAAATCGGCAAGAAAGTGTCCGGCGCGCTGTTCGTCGCGCCGCCCGATGTCGCCAATCCCGATATCCGGCCGAAGCACCTGATGACCTTCGGGCCTTACCCGCGCGACCCGCTGCCTTTCCCGGCGATCACCATCGCCAGCCGCAACGATCCTTTCGGCTCCTACGAACATGCCGATGACATCGCCGCCGCCTGGGGTTCGCTTTTGATCGACGCCGGCATGTCCGGCCATATCAACACCGAGTCCGGCCATGGTCCGTGGCCGGAAGGCGGTATGGTCTTCGCGCAGTTTTTGAGCCGGCTGAAGGCTGTCGAGCCCTGACGGCGTCGGCGCTGCGGACCGCCTCCCCTTCGATCAGCCCCGGAAGCCTAATTTTAGGGCGCAGCGGTTTTCCCGGCCTGTCACAAGAATTGAAGGGAAATATGCGAGCCGCATTGTAGAATGCACTCTTTTCCTTTATGGGACCGCTTCAAAGACCAAACGCAACGCCACCAGAATCGGCGTCAACCAAGAGACCTGCAATTATGAACCGTCGCCGCCGTATTTACGAAGGCAAGGCCAAGATCCTCTACGAGGGTCCGGAGCCAGGCACGCTTATCCAGTTCTTCAAGGACGATGCGACCGCCTTCAACAAGAAGAAGCATGAAGTCATTGACGGCAAGGGCGTGCTGAACAACCGTATCTGCGAATACGTCTTCACGCATCTGAACAAGATCGGCATTCCCACGCACTTCATCCGCCGCCTCAACATGCGTGAGCAGTTGATCAAGGAAGTGGAGATGATCCCGCTCGAAGTCGTCGTGCGCAATGTCGCTGCCGGCTCGCTGTCGAAGCGCCTCGGCATCGAGGAAGGCGTGGTTCTGCCGCGCTCCATCATCGAGTTCTATTACAAGTCCGACGAACTCGAAGACCCGATGGTCTCCGAAGAGCACATCACGGCTTTCGGCTGGGCCAACCCCGCCGAGCTCGACGACATCATGGCGCTCGCCATCCGCGTCAACGACTTCCTCTCCGGCCTGTTCCTCGGCGTCGGCATCCAGCTCGTCGATTTCAAGATCGAATGCGGCCGCCTTTTCGAAGGCGACATGATGCGCATCATCCTCGCTGACGAGATTTCGCCCGATAGCTGCCGCCTGTGGGACATCGAGACCCAGAAAAAGATGGACAAGGACCTGTTCCGCCGCGACATGGGCGGGCTTCTCGAAGCCTATTCCGAAGTCGCGCGCCGTCTCGGCATCATCAATGAAAACGAACCGATCCGCGGCACCGGTCCAGTCCTGGTAAAGTAATATCGGCCTCGTGAAGTAATATTGGCCTAACAAGGTAAAATCAGGAGAAGATCAGGTGATCAAGGCACGGGTGACTGTTACGCTGAAGAACGGCGTTCTCGATCCGCAGGGCAAGGCAATCGAAGGCGCGCTCGGCAGCCTCGGTTTCGGTGGCGTCGGCCATGTCCGTCAGGGCAAGGTCTTCGACCTGGAGCTGGAAGGCGCCGACAAGGCCAAGGCCGAGACCGACCTGAAGGCAATGTGCGAAAAGCTTCTGGCCAATACGGTCATCGAAAACTACGCCATCGCCATCCTCTGAAGCCCAGGAGCCGCTCCGATGAAATCCGCTGTCGTCCAACTTCCCGGCCTCAACCGCGACCGCGACATGATCGCGGCGCTGACGAAAATCTCCGGAAGCGCGCCCGTCACCATCTGGCAGACGGAAACGGATATTCCCGACGTCGACCTGATCGTCATCCCGGGCGGCTTTTCCTATGGTGACTATCTGCGTTGCGGCGCCATCGCCGCCCGCATGCCGGTCATGCAGGCCATTCGCGAAAAGGCCGAAAAGGGCGTCAAGGTTCTCGGCGTCTGCAACGGCTTCCAGATTCTGGTCGAGGCGGGCATGCTGCCGGGCGCGCTGATGCGCAACGCCTCGCTGAAATTCGTCTGCCGTGAAGTGAAGCTCGAAGTCGCCAACAACGACACGGACTTCACCCGCGCTTACGACAAGGGCCAGATTCTGCGCTGCCCCGTCGCCCATCACGACGGCAACTACTTCGTCGAAGCCGACGAACTGAAGGCGATGGAAGACAACGGCCAGGTGGTGTTCCGTTATGCCGACGGCACCAACCCCAACGGGTCGCTGAACGACATCGCCGGCGTCATCAACGCCAGGGGCAATGTCCTCGGCATGATGCCGCATCCGGAAAACCTGATCGAAGCCGCCCATGGCGGCAATGACGGTCGTGGCCTCTTCGCTTCGGCACTCGGTGTCGTCGCAGCCTGATAGACCGGGCGGGCCTCGAGCCCGCCTTTTTTGATGCCGGTTTCGGCGCCGTTTCGGCCTCTCTTCTGGATGACCTGATGCCCCGTCTTCTTCGACACAATGCCTACAAGGCCGCCGGACTGATCCTCGCGGCAGCGGCGCTTGCCGCCTGCCAGCCGAAACCGCAGCCTTCCTCCTCCTTCTCCCGCGCGGCCCTGCCGACCATGGAACGGATCGCGCTTGGCGCGAATGCCTGCTGGTTCAAATCGGGCGACGTGGCGTTCAAGGCCTATCGCCTGGCGCCGGAACTCAACTCCTTCTCCGGCCGCCCGCGCATCCTGCTCGTGCCGCGCAACAGCCCGGAATCGCGCCCCATGCTGGTGGTTCAGGCAGAAGGCAACCCGGCAAAGCTCGATGCTTTCGGCCCCGTGATGAACGAAGCCCTTTCCGGCCGCATCGCAACCGACGTCAAGCGCTGGGCGAATGGCGGCAAGGGCTGCTGATCGACAGGCACCGGCACCCGTGAGAACGCGGTCGACATAAAAAAACCCGCCAGCGCCGGTTGGGATTGGCGTGGCGGTTTGCCGAATGGCTGCTTGGCGCCGGGGAAAGATGGCGCCGCTCTCCGACAAAAAATCAAAGCGGCCGCGGCGGCCAGGAAAACAGCCGGGATTTTGCCGCCTCCTTCAAGGCTTCATCCCGCGTAACGCCGATATCGTCCAGCAGATCGTCCGAAAGTTCCCGCAGGGCGAAGCGCCCCTGACGTTTCCGCTGCCATGAGGATACGCCCGCAATCAGGCGACCAATAAGCGTGCGGGCGATCTTGGCCGGAAAGGGCGCCGGTGCGACCATGTCGCCGGCATCGCGGAACACGCGTTCCCGTTCGTAGCCATCAGGATAGAGTGTATCCGCTGTCGAAAGGTATTGATCCATCTTGCGCATATTGCACCTATTGTCTCCGTGCGTTTAGCCTCATTCAATGCAGACAATAAATACAATTGACTTAGGGATAGATACAATGCATAAATTGTCACCATGACAAATTGGCTTCCCGACATTACCGAGGGCGACGGCCCGATTTACCTCCGCCTTGCCGACAGTATCGAAGGCGCGATTTCCGACGGCATCCTGCAGGCCGGCTCGAAATTGCCGCCGCAGCGCAATCTTGCTTACGATCTCGGTGTGACAATCGGCACAATCAGCCGGGCCTATGCGCTCATCCATGAGCGCGGCCTCGTCAGCGGTGAGGTCGGACGCGGCACCTATGTCAATGAGCGCAAGACCCCTGCCCCGTCATTGCCCATGGAGTCGACAACCGCCGCCTTCGGCAGCACGCGCCATGCCGTCGATACCAGCGCCGAATTCCGGTTGAACACCACCGCTGCGCCGGATGTCGGCCAGAGCGTACTGATCGCCAAGCACATCGAGGCGGTGACCAGAGAGCATCCGCAGGACATTACCAATTATGCCCGCTCTTTTCCCGACAACTGGTGCATGGCGGGCGTTCGCTGGCTTTCCCAGAACGGCTGGTCGCCGAAGCCGGAAAACATCGTTTCGACGCTTGGCGCCCATGCGGCGGTGATGAGCGTGATGTCCGCGATGACCGCGCCGGGCGACCGCATCGTCTTCGAACCCGTCACCTATTCCCACATCAGCCGCAGCGCCGCCCTTGCCGGCCGGCGGGTGACGCTGGTGGAAGCGGATGAGAACGGCATTGTCCCTGACGATTTCGAACGCGTCTGCGCCCAGCAGCATCCCAAGATGATCTTCCTGATGTCGGCCGGCCAGAACCCGACCTGCGCCACCCTGCCGGAAGAGCGCCGCCGCGCGATTGCCGATATCGCCCGCCGCTACGGCGTGTGGATCGTCGAGGACAATCTTTATGGCGCGATGACGCGCGATGCGATCCCGCTGATCGCCGAATTTGCGCCCGACATTACCTTCGTCGTCGGCGGTCTGTCGAAATCCGTCGCCGCCGGCGTGCGCGGCGGCTGGGTCGCCTGTCCCGCGCAATATTCCTCGCGCATCCGTATTTCCCACTCGATGATGACGGGCGGCCTGCCCTTCATGCTGGCCGAACTGAATGCGCGCCTCGTCAATAGCGGTGACGCCCACGATATCCGCAAGGATTGCATCGCCGAACTGAATGAGCGCGAGGCGATTGCCCGGCGCGTCTTTACCGGGCTGGACTTCAATTCGCTGCCCGATATCGCCTTCCTGTGGCTGAGACTGCCCGAACCATGGCTTTCCGGCACCTTCCGCAACGCGGCGATGAAGGAAGGCGTGCTGATCGACGACGAGGACGAGTTCAAGGCCGGCCGGACGGACAAGGTTTTCCACCGCGTCCGCATCAGCTTTTCCGGGCCTTCCACCCGCGAGGAACTGACCCATGCCTTCGGCATCCTCCGCCACCTGCTGGATAACGGCTCGGCCGGCTATGAAAGCGTGGCGTGATACGGGTCGCAGCGTTGCGGGCACCGCCCGCAACGGGTGAATAACCGCATAAACCGCCAATTAGCCGGCAAAGCGGCGCATTTTCCTGTCGCGCCATGGAGCCTCTTGCGCTAAAGAACCGGAAACTTTCCTCGGCTCGAACCGCGTGAGACCTATGTCGATTCCAAACTCCATCAAGATCACCCCGGAACTCGTTGCATCCCACGGGCTGAAGCCCGACGAATACCAGCGTATCCTCGACCTGATCGGACGGGAGCCGAGCTTTACCGAGCTTGGCATCTTCTCGGCCATGTGGAACGAGCACTGCTCCTACAAGTCCTCCAAGAAGTGGCTGAAGACCCTGCCGACCAAGGGTCCGCGCGTCATTCAGGGCCCCGGCGAGAACGCCGGCGTGGTCGATATCGACGATGGCGACTGCGTCGTCTTCAAGATGGAGAGCCACAACCACCCGTCCTATATCGAGCCCTATCAGGGCGCGGCGACCGGCGTCGGCGGCATCCTGCGTGACGTCTTCACCATGGGCGCCCGCCCGATCGCCGCCATGAATGCCCTGCGTTTCGGCGCGCCTGACCACCCGAAGACCCGCCACCTGGTGGCCGGCGTCGTCGCCGGTGTCGGCGGTTACGGCAATTCCTTCGGCGTGCCGACCGTCGGCGGCGAAGTGGAATTCGATCCGCGTTATAACGGCAACATCCTCGTCAACGCCTTTGCCGCCGGTCTTGCCAAGTCCAACGCGATCTTCCTTTCGGAAGCCAAGGGCGTCGGCCTGCCGGTCGTTTATCTCGGTGCGAAGACCGGCCGCGACGGCGTCGGCGGTGCGACCATGGCATCCGCCGAATTCGACGAATCCATCGAAGAAAAGCGCCCGACCGTTCAGGTCGGCGACCCCTTCACCGAAAAGTGCCTGCTGGAAGCCTGCCTTGAGCTGATGAAGACCGGTGCGGTCATCGCCATTCAGGACATGGGTGCGGCCGGCCTCACCTGCTCGGCCGTTGAAATGGGCGCCAAGGGCGATCTCGGCATCGAGCTTGACTTGAACGCCGTGCCGGTGCGCGAAGAGCGCATGACGGCTTACGAAATGATGCTGTCGGAAAGCCAGGAGCGCATGCTTATGGTTCTAGAGCCTTCCAAGGAAGAAGTCGCCAAGGCGATCTTCGTCAAGTGGGGTCTGGACTTCGCCATCGTCGGCAAGACCACCGATGATCTGCGCTTCCGCGTGCTGCACAATGGCGAGGAAGTCGCCAACCTGCCGATCAAGGAACTGGGCGATCAGGCTCCCGAATATGACCGCCCGTGGACGCCCGCCAAGGTGCCCGCGCCGCTGGCGGAAAACGACGTGCCCGCCGCCGATATCGCCGATGCGCTGGTGTCGCTGGTCGGTTCGGCCAACAATTCCTCGCGCCGCTGGGTCTACGAACAGTATGACACGCTGATCCAGGGCAATTCGCTGCAGCTTCCCGGCGGCGATGCCGGCGTGGTTCGCGTCGAAGGCCATGACAAGAAGGCGCTCGCCTTCTCCTCCGACGTCACACCGCGTTATGTCGAGGCCGATGCCTTCGAAGGCGGCAAGCAGGCCGTGGCCGAATGCTGGCGCAACATCACCGCAACCGGCGCTTTGCCGCTGGCGGCAACCGACAACCTCAATTTCGGCAACCCGGAAAAGCCTGAAATCATGAGCCAGCTCGTCCATGCCATCAAGGGCATAGGCGAAGCCTGCCGCGTGCTGGAATTCCCCATCGTTTCCGGCAACGTCTCGCTCTATAACGAGACCAACGGTCAGGCGATCCTGCCCACCCCCACCATCGGCGGCGTCGGCCTCTTGAAGGACTGGGGCCGCATGGCGCGCATCCGTTTCGCCGCCGCTGACGAAGTGGTGCTGCTCGTCGGCGCCCCTGCCGGCCTCGGCACGCATATCGCCCAGTCGGTTTACATGCGTGACATTCATGGCCGCATCGATGGCCCGGCGCCGCATGTCGATCTGGCCGCTGAAAAGAACAACGGCGATTTCGTCCGCAGCCTCATCACCGACGGTCTTGCCACCGCCGTTCACGATTGCTCCTCGGGCGGTCTGGCACTTGCAGTCGCCGAAATGGCGATTTCGTCGGGCATCGGCGCGACCATCGACGCGGTCGAAGGCCACAACCCGGTCCTCACCTTCTATGGCGAAGATCAGGGCCGTTACCTTCTGACGGTCAAAAAGGCCGATCTCGACGAGGTGCAGACAGCGGCGAAGGCGGCGGGCGTTTCCTGCCCGGTCATCGGCGTTACCGGCGGTTCCACCGTAAAGCTGGGCACGGCGCGGGCTGTCGAGATTAAAGAATTGCACTTGGCCTATGAATCGTGGTTCCCTCAATTCATGGACGGCGAAACTTTGCTCGCCGCAGAATGAATTAAGGAGAAACATCATGCCCATGAAACCCGGCGACATTGAAGACATGATTAAGGCGGGGATTCCCGGGGCAAAGGTCACGATCCGCGATCTGGCCGGTGATGGCGATCATTACGCGGCGGAAGTCGTTGCGGAAGCATTCAAGGGCAAGACCCGTGTGCAGCAGCACCAGATGGTCTATGACGCGCTGAAGGGCAATATGGGCGGCGTTCTGCATGCCCTTGCCCTGCAGACCTCGGCTCCCGAATGATTGCGCCCGTGAAAGCGGTTCCAGCAACAGACCGTCTCTGTCCCGCCTGCGGCAGAGCGTGAAACCTGCGGAATAAATCAAGGCCCGCGTGATACTCTCACGCGGGCCTTTTCATGTCCGGCCGAATGGGTCGTCGCCGCTTACAAGGCGGGCGGCGTCTGCGAATCCAGAGCGGCGAAGGAGGCGGCAGGCAAAGGCCCCGCCGTCAGCAGGGTAAAATCGTAACCGGATCTGCGATCCGGCCCCAGCACATATTGCCGGTGCATGCGCAGGAAGTTGCGCTTGTTCTTCTTATAACGATCCGGTGAAAGTGAATGCTTGAAGCGGATCGGTACGATCTTCGGCTGCGGCGCATCCCTGTGACCGGTCAGGCCCACGGTATTGCACCGGTAGAGATGAATCGGATCGGTCAGGCACTGGATATCGAACCATGTCACCTCTGGGTGACGCGCAATCGAACCGACGCTCTCACGAAGCCGGTCGGCGCTCGACAGGAACGCACATTGCAGCGCCGCCCCGCCCAAGGTCGCAAAGGACAGTTTCCGGCCATCCAGCGCATCCGGCTTCAGCTCCAGCACTCGGCCGATCACGGCGAGCGCAAGGCTGGCGCCCATGCTGTGGGAAACCACCAAAACCTCGTCCGAAGGCTGCTCCAGCGCCGTCAGAACAAGTGCTGCCCTCTCCTCGATCCAGTCGCGGGCAATCGGCTCATCGCGGCCGACTGCGAGCGCGAACCGCCAGTCCGCATAAAGATGCAGGGTGTGAAACCGCTCCGCAAACGGCAGGAAAGCCTTCACGAAAAACAGGGCGGCGACGGGAAGGCTGATCGCCAAGAGCCAGAGAGGTAAGGCGAAAATTAAGGGCGACAGGGCAATAGCCGCCGCAAGCGCACCGCCGACAAGCATCAGCAGGAACGGAAAGATGAAGAACAGGCCAAAACGCCAGGCGTGGCGGAAATAACGCGCCGCACCGCCCTCGGCGATGATGCCGGCTCCGGCCTTGAAACCGAGCCAGATCTGCCGCCAGACGGGCGCATCCCGCAATTGCGATATCACCGCATTATGGTCGTAAACGAAAATGTCGGAGCGCGTCCGCCAGTCGCCCGCCGAGGCCTCCACCGTGAATGTTTCGCCCCCGGGCGCATTCTCCAGCGGTCCCACGGCATAATCGACATCCCATGTCTTGCCGGCCAGCGCCGCCGCCCGCTGGTAACGCAGATGATGGGCGGCCGCATCGAGCGGATCGAAACCGGGGAAATAAAGAACAAGTCGTGACTTGACGGCTGGCATGCATGAACCTTCGGCCGGAGCATTTCCAGTAAAAGCGCAATCGCTTTTACGTCAGGACAATGCGTAAAAACAAAGAGATAGTGCGCTTTTGCGTTTCGGAGAAAAGCAAAACCGCGCTAGAGACACCCGAAAGGATCGCTTGATACAGCGGGCGATGCACGTATAGTAAAAATCGCGACGGAAATGTGATTTATTTATCGGTGAGGGAAATTTGTCTGGCATCGTCGATCAAGTACTCAACGGCGTCGTCAAGGGCGCACTGTCTGAAATCCTCACCAAGACCGGTATCCGCAAGACCCGCCGCGCGCGCCGGACGAAAAGCACCGGCTCGCTTGCCGGCGGCATTGTCGGATCCGTCCTCGAAGCCGCACTCAACGCCGCCGTCAAACCCAAGCCAGCCAAGAAGCAGGTGAGCAAAAGGCGCACAGCCGCCGCCCGCAGCAGACAACGATATCGATGATGTATCGCCTCCCCCTGCTTCCCGCCTTTTTACTACTGGCGATTTCGGGGCCGTTACAAGGTGCCGCAGAGGTTAAGAGCAGAAAAGAGATCAAGATCGGCTTCGTCGTGGAGCTTGATGGTGCTGATCGGATATCCGGCACAGCCTTCTGCAAAACCGGCAACACCTGCCGCCTGGTAGACCAGAAAAGTCCAAAGTTAATTCTCGATATTGAAGTGAACAGTTTCTATAGCGAAATGGAGATTGACTGTGAGGACGATTGCTCGTTGCCGAGCGGCATGCGAGCCATAACGTTCGATAACACTCGCGAATTCGATATTTGGGAAGGCGAAACAGGTGTATTGATACAATCAGTCTTCAGACGGTGGGAGCGGATAGGAAAAATAGTTCTCGACTTTTCTTACCCGAAGAGAACGACGCGCTGGTAGCCGGAGTTTCGACCCGCAATCAGCGATGCCACACCCGCAGTTTTTTACGCTTTCCGGGTGGAAATCGCGCCACGACATGTTATCTAGGAACAAACAGAAAGCAGCGGCCTTGAACCGCATGTGAAAGGAATAGGCCTATGAGCGGCATTCACGACATGATCGACAGCGAAGTGAAGAGCAACGACATCGTTCTTTTCATGAAGGGCACCCCGCAATTTCCGCAGTGCGGTTTTTCCGGCCAGGTGGTACAGATCCTCGATTATCTCGGCGTCGACTACAAGGGCATCAACGTGCTTGCCGATGCAGATATCCGCCAGGGCATCAAGGACTACTCCAACTGGCCGACCATCCCGCAGCTCTACGTCAAGGGCGAATTCGTCGGCGGCTGTGACATCGTAAGAGAGATGTTCCAGTCCGGCGAACTTCAAAACCACTTCCAAGAACAGGGTATCAGCGTCCGCGGCGCGGCCTGATTTCGGCCGGTTCATCCGGCCCACCCTGATTGTCAGAAATTTATGCCAGGCGTTGCTTCATGCAACGCCTTTGCCGTTCTTTTTGGGGCAATCCTGTGACAAATCTTTCACAATCCACCGCTTCGCGCGCAGGCTCGATGGGGCGCACGGAATTCATCGCGCTTGCCGCGATGCTGATGGCGCTGAACGCGCTCGCCATCGACATCATGCTGCCCGGTCTTCAGGAAATCGGTGCCTCGCTCGGCGTCGAGAACGAAAACCACCGCCAATATGTGATTTCCGCCTATCTTCTCGGCTTCGGCATCGCCCAGCTTCTGTACGGACCGATTTCGGACCGTTTCGGACGCCGCAAGCCGATGTTCGTCGGGCTTGCCATCTACATCGTTTCAGCCATCGCCGTGGTCTTCGTACCGTCCTTCTCAGGGCTGCTGATGCTGCGCTTCATTCAGGGCATCGGTTCGGCGGCAACGCGTGTCATCACGGTCTCCATCGTGCGTGACATCTATGGTGGACGGCAGATGGCGGAAGTCATGTCGCTGATCATGATGGTCTTCATGGTCGTACCGGTCATTGCGCCCGGCACCGGCCAGATCGTGCTGTTTTTCGGTGACTGGCACCTGATCTTCGCTTTCATGGCCGCCATTGCCGCCGTGGTGACGGCCTGGATGTATTTCCGCCTGCCGGAAACCCTGCATCCGGACGATGTCCGCCCCTTGACCGTAAGCTCCATCCTCGGCGGTTTCAAGATCGTGCTCACCAACCGTATCGCGCTCTGCTATACGCTCTCCAGCACCTTCATCTTCGGGGCGCTGTTCGGCTTCATCAACTCGGTCGAACAGGTCTATAAGGGCATTTACGGGCTCGGCGCATGGTTTGCGGCGGCCTTTGCGGGCGTGGCGCTGTTCATGGCCTTCTCGTCCTTCGTCAATGCAAGGCTGGTCGGCCGGTTCGGCATGCGCAAGCTGTCACACGGCTCACTGCTCGGCTTCATCGCCATCACCTTCGTCTGGCTGCTGGTGCAGGTGCTGGGGCCGGAACCGATGCCCTTCGCCATCTTCATCGTGTTCTTTGCGCTCGCCATGTTCCAGTTCGGCTGGATCGGTTCGAACTTCAACTCGCTCGCCATGGAGCCGCTCGGCCACGTCGCCGGCACCGCATCCTCCGTCATGGGCTTCATGGGAACCGTCGGCGGCTCGCTGATCGGCGCGGCCATCGGCCAGTCTTTCGACGGAACGGCGCTGCCCATGGTGGCGGGCTTCTTCGCCGTCTCCATCGTCGGCCTCATCTTCGTGCTGATCGGTGAAAAGGGCGTGCTGTTTCAGGCACATAACAAGCCGACCCGCTGAAGGGCGATAGAAAAATAAAAGGGCGCGGAATTCTGTTCCGCGCCCTTAATGTTATGACAAGTCTGCTTTCACACTCAACGTCATCCTTGGGCTTGTCCCAAGGATCTAATCACGTCAACAAAATCGGGATGTTGCAGATGCTCGGGACAGGCCCGAGCATGACGAAGGAGAGATTTGAGGACGTGGCAGGCAGGCTTGTGAAGGCAAGAAGCTGAAATTCGCGTGAGCGCACCTCAAACCGTAAAAATCTTCTCCCGCAGCAGTTCCCACGTCTCCTGATCCGGCGCGAGCAGCAGCCCGCCATCCAAATGGCTCGGCAGATAGGGCGAGCCGTCGAGACGCGCCGCATAGGCGCCCGCCTCTTGCGAAAGCAGCGTGCCGGCCAGATGGTCCCAGGGCATCAGCTTGTTATACATCAGGAAATGCATGTGGCCGCCGCAGAACAGGCGGTATTCATGCGCCGCGCAGCGATAGCTGGTGAAGAGCCGCACATCGGCGAGGTTCGTCAGGATCTTGCGCCGTGTCTCCACGTCGAAATAGCCGGTATTGGCGATACCGACCATCTGCGACAATTCCGGGGCCGGCACGACCGACATCTCGGTCTGCGAACCGTCGGCGCTGCAAAGCCACGCGCCGGAACCCTTTTCGGCAATCGCCCAGTCATTGCCCATCGGATCGAAGATCAGGCCGGCAACGGTCTCGCCCTTGGAGATGACGCTCATCATCACGCCGAAAAGCGGCAGGCCGGAAGCGAAATTATAGGTGCCGTCGATGGGATCGACCACCACGGCGAGATCGGCATCGGCAAGCTTGCCAAGCAGCGAGGCATCCGCCGCCACCGCCTCTTCGCCGATGAACAGCGCCTGCGGCATGATTTCCTGCACGCGGGCGCGGATCAACCGCTCAGCGGCCTCGTCAGCCTCGGTGACGAGATCGATCGCCTCGCTCTTGATCCGCACATCGCCTTCGCCCAGATTGCGGAACCGCGGCAGGATTTCCACTGCCGCCGCCTCCTGAAGCGCATTGGCAAGAGAGGCGATGTCGAGTTCGAGAGCCATGGGCGATATCCTTCTATTTGAGCGCGATGTTATAAGGCGACGATTTCCCGTCGCAGCATCTTCCAGCTTTCCTTGTCGGGAGCGGACAGGATGCCGCCCTCCGTCTGCCCCGGCCGATAGGGCGTATTGTCGAAACGAGCCGTGTAACCGCCCGCCTCCTGATGAATGAGCACGCCGGCGAGATGATCCCACGGCATCAGCTTTTCATGGCCGATGAAATGCAGCTTGCCGGCCGAGGCGAGCCAATATTCATGTGCCGAGCAATTGAGCGACAGCGCCATCTTGATCTTGGCCATATTGGCGGCAATCACCGGCCGACGATCCTGATGGCTGTGGCCCCAGGAAAAGATGCCGACCATATCGGACAATGGCGCGGGATCGGCAACCCTGAGCTTCGCCTGCGAACCGTTCCTGCGGTTGAGAAACGCGCCCTCGCCTTTCAGGGCAACGATGGTATCGCCCATCACCGGATCGTGGATGATGCCCGCCACCGTCTCGCCCCTGACGGTGACCGCAAGCAGCGTGCCGAAAGCGGGAAAACCGGAAGCATAATTGAAAGTGCCGTCGATGGGGTCGATCACGAAAGCAAGCGGCGCATCGGCAAGTGCGGGAATGACGGATTGGTCCGCCTCATAGGCCTCTTCGCCGACGATATGGGCCTTCGGAAATCGCTGAAGGAGAGCAGCGGTGATCGCCTTTTCCGCCAGAACATCGGCCTCGGTGACCAGATCGACGGCCGAGGTCTTTTCGGAGATCGCACCGGCGCTCAGGTTTCGGAAGCGGGGAAGAATTTCATTCGCGCCGGCAGCGGCAACGGTGGAAACGAGGAAGTCGATATCTTTGTCGGAAAGGGTCATCGGGCGGGGCACTTCTTCATAAGGGGGAATTGGCCTCCCTACGCTCTTCAGGTGACGCCCCGGTGACAGAAAGCGCCGAAAAATCAAAAAGCTTCGGATCGAGCAGATGCGACGGATTGACATGGGCAAGCGCCCTCAGCATCACGTCCTTGCGGCCCGGCATACGCCGTTCGATGTCGGCCAGCATCTCCTTCATGGCATTGCGCTGAAGCCCGTCCTGCGAGCCGCAGAGGTCGCAGGGAATGATCGGGAATTCCATCGCCGCCGCAAATTTCGCCATATCCTCTTCGGCGCAATAGGCAAGCGGGCGCATCACCATCAGGTCGCCCTCATCGTTCAAAAGCTTCGCCGGCATACCGGCCAGCCGGCCGCCGTGGAAGAAGTTCATGAAGAAGGTCTCAAGAATATCCTCGCGGTGGTGGCCGAGCAGCAGCGCGTCACAGCCCTCCTCCCGGGCGATGCGGTAGAGATTGCCGCGCCGAAGCCGCGAACAGAGCGAACAGTAAGTGCCGCCGGAGGGCACCTTTTCCTTCACCACGGAATAGGTATCGCGATATTCGATGCGATGGGGCACACCGATCTTCGCCAGATACTCCGGCAGCACGTGTTTGGGAAAATTCGGCTGGCCCTGATCCAGATTGCAGGCAACAAGTTCGACCGGCAAAAGGCCGCGCCACTTCAGATCGAGCAGCAGCGCCAGAAGACCGTAACTGTCCTTGCCGCCGGAAAGGCCAACCAGCCAGCGCTTCTGGCCATTCAGCATGCCGAAATCTTCAAAGGCCTGGCGCACATTGCGCAGCAGCCGTTTGCGCAGCTTGTTGAACGACACCGACCGCGGCGCATTGTCGAACAGGGGATGCGAGCTGCCGTTTTCCTCGGACGCGTCCTGATCCGCCCCGATCTGGTCGGCCCCAGCCTGATCTACAAAGTCATCGATCTTGGTGAGAATGTTCATCATCCGCTCGCTCCGGCACCACTGCCGTTCTTAGTGCAGGCAATGCCCCCATCCGCCGGCAATATCAAGCCCCGAATACCGACCAGCCGGTTTTCGTCGCCAGCATTTCCAGCGCCTGTGACCCGAGCGCCGAGTTGCCGACCTTGTTGAGCCCCGGCGACCAGACCGCAATCGACGCGTTACCCGGCGCCACCGCCATGATGCCGCCGCCAACGCCGCTCTTGCCCGGCAGACCGACATGATAGGCGAAATCGCCCGATCCGTCATAATGGCCGCAGGTCAGCATCAGCGCATTGATACGCCGCGCCCGTCGGTCCGACACAACCGTATGCCCCGTCAGCGGGTTACGGCCGCGATTGGCGAGGAAAAGGCCAGCGCGGGAAAGCTGCGCGCAGGTCATGGAAAGCGCGCACTGGTGGAAATAAACGCCGAGCGTATATTCCACGGGATGGTGCAGATTACCGAAGGAGCGCATGAAATTGGCAAGCGCGAAATTGCGGAACCCCGTCGCCTGCTCGGATTTCGCCACCGTGTCATCAATGCTGATCGTATCGTCATCGGCGAGGTAACGCACGAAGCGCAGAAGTTCACCGATTGCCTCACGCGGCTGGTGGCCGGAAAGAACGATATCGGTGACCACGATGGCGCCGGCATTGACGAAGGGATTGCGCGGGATTCCGTGCTCATGCTCCAGCTGGACGATGGAGTTGAAGGAAGAGCCTGAAGGCTCGCGCCCTACCCGGTTCCACACCGTTTCGCCGGCCTTGCCGAGCGCCAGCGTCAGCATGAAGACCTTGGAGATGCTCTGGATCGAAAACGGCGTGAGCGCATTGCCGGCCGTATAGGTGGTTCCATCGACAGTGGTGATGGCGATGCCGAACTGGTTGGGATCGACCTTGGCAAGTTCGGGAATGTAATCCGCGACCTTCCCCTCGCCGAGCCTCGGCGCCATGCTGTCGTAAATGGAATCGACGATCGCCTGAATGTCCTGCATGCAAAGCCTTCCCCGCAAACAAAAAAGCCGCCCCGAAGGGCGGCTTCCTGAATACTGAAACGCGTCGATTAACGCGAGTAGAATTCGACGACCAGATGCGGTTCCATGACGACCGGGTACGGAACGTCGGAGAGAGCCGGAACGCGGGCGTAGGTCGCAACCATCTTGTTGTGGTCAACTTCGATGTAGTCCGGAACGTCGCGCTCAGCGAGCTGAACGGCTTCCAGAACGGTTACGAGCTGCTTGGACTTCTGGCGAACTTCGATAACGTCGCCCGGCTTGCAGCGGTAAGAACCGATGTTGACGCGAACGCCGTTAACCGTGACGTGGCCATGGTTGATGAACTGGCGCGATGCGAAAACGGTCGGAACGAACTTGGCGCGGTAGACGATGGCGTCCAGACGCGACTCGAGCAGGCCGATCAGGTTTTCGGAGGTGTCACCCTTGCGACGGTTTGCTTCGTCGAAGGTGGCGCGGAACTGCTTTTCACGCAGTTCGCCGTAGTAGCCCTTGAGCTTCTGCTTGGCGCGCAGCTGCGTGCCGAAGTCGCTCATCTTGCCCTTGCGGCGCTGGCCGTGCTGGCCCGGGCCGTATTCGCGGCGGTTAACCGGGGACTTCGGACGGCCCCAGATGTTTTCGCCCATGCGGCGGTCAATTTTATACTTAGCCGATTCGCGCTTGCTCATCGTATTTCCTTCTCAAAAGGTTATGCCGGTTTGTTACCAAACCGGTTCAAGGAAACACGCCCTCCTCTGAAGCCCGTTTCAGGGCCTCTGACAGGCTTCTCACATGCAAATGGAGAAACCACGGGACATGTCGGTGATATTGACCGCCGAACGTCAGCTATTACACTGCAAGGCAGTCAACAAAACACACCGGACATCACTGCCCGGCGTTGGGGCGGCTTCTAAACACGTTTTACAAATTTGTCAAACAACGCCTGCCGCTTTTTTTCTCGATCCTGCCCTTGAAAAGCCTGAGCGCCCACCCATCTCTCCATCGTGATCAGAACTCGGGCCCCTCTGGCGTGTTACCGGACAACACGTGATGTCGAGTTTCTTTAGGTTGGGGCCCACGTATATTCTTCACGCACGTTCCCCATCCGCAAAGCCAACCTCGTCCGGCTAAAGGTTGACTGATGGAATTTCTCCTGACGGATTTTCTCGGCACCCCCACATGGATGTGGGCTGTCTTCATTTCTCTCGTCCTCGGCCTGCTCGCGCTCGATCTCGGCGTGCTGCACAAGAACTCCAAGGAAATCGGCGTTCGTGAAAGCCTGCTGATGTCGGGCTTTTATATCGCCATCGGCTTGGCCTTCGGCGGCTGGATCTGGTACCAGTCCGGCGAACAGTCGGCGATGGAATATGTCACCGGCTTCGTGGTCGAAAAAAGCCTGGCGATGGATAATATCTTCATCATCGCCATGATCTTCTCCTATTTCGCCATTCCCCGCCAATATCAGCACCGCGTGCTGCTCTGGGGTATCCTCGGCGTCATCGTCCTGCGCGGCATCATGATCGCCGGTGGCGCGGCCATCGTCGAAAACTTCCACTGGGTGCTTTATCTCTTCGCGGCCTTCCTCGTCTTCACCGGCCTCAAGATGCTGTTCTCGTCCGACCATGATGAATCGGATATCGGCAATAACCGCATCCTGAAGTTCCTGCGCAGTCACCTTCCGGTGACAAACAGGCTGCATGGCGAGAAATTCTTCGTCAAGGAAACCGATGAGACCACCGGCAAACTCAAGACCTTCGTGACGCCGCTCTTCCTGGCGCTCATCATGGTCGAAATCGCCGACCTGATCTTCGCAGTCGATTCGATCCCGGCAATCTTCGCGATCACCACCGATCCGTTTATCGTCTACACCTCGAACATCTTCGCGATCCTCGGCCTGCGCGCCCTTTACTTTGCGCTCGCCGCCCTGATCCACCGCTTCGCTTATCTGAAATATGCGCTGGCTGCGGTTCTGGTCTTCGTCGGTTCGAAGATTTTCGTCGCCGACATGCTCGGCATCGCCAAGATCCCGCCCGCCGTCTCTCTCGGCGTCACCGTCGCCATCCTCGCAACCGGCATCATCGGTTCGCTGATCGCGACGCGCAAGGAAGCAAAGGCCATCGAATAAGGCCTTTATCGAGGAGGCGGAAACGCCTCCTCAGCCTCTCTCAGAATTCCGCTGACGAATGAGGTTGCCACCGCAACATAATATACACACCGTCACCCCGGACCCGATCCGGGGTCCAGTGCGATCAAGTCCTTGATCGCAATAGACTCGTCTCACGGCGCAGACGCGCCGTGGCTGGATGCCGGATCAAGTCCGGCATGACGGGAGGTATGTCAAACAAGCAGCCTGCCAACCTCATTCGGCCGCCAGCCTTGTATCATCCTCCGCCGCATCCGCATCGCCGGGTGCGGTTTTCGCGTCGAGATCAGGGAAAGCCACGATGCGCTTGCCGGAGAAATCGGCATGCACCACCACAAGCTCCTTCTCCTCGAAATAACCGAGGAGCCGCCGGGCGCGGCGGGCGGAATGGGTGCCGTAGGCGCGGGCGATGCGGGCATCCGACGGACAAGGCTCCTCCCCAAGAGCGGCCTTGACCAGCAGCAGGAAAACGCCCTGAAGGTCATCGGAAACCGACGTCGACAGTTCCAGCGCCTTTTCCCAGCCTTCGCTGGCCGCCATCGCCGCATCCACGCCGGAGCGGGCAATCGCCACCTGTCGGCGGAATTCCGGCAGCGTCATCGGCGTGCCGGGAATACGGCGCATGCGAGCGCGCACCAGAAAATCCTGATAAAGCACGGCATCGGTCCGATAGGCCGATTGCGGATCGTCGAGAATTTCGACGAGAACCGTAGCGATTTTCTCCTCACGCTCCTCCGGCGTCATCTCCGCCTGGCCGCTTCGCGGCTGCTCGGGTGAAGGACCGACGGCAGCAGGCGTGGAACGGGAGAGTTCGGCCAGAATATCCGTGGTCGGGCGTGGTGCTGGCGGTGTGCGGCGCACGGCAGGCCGGGTAAACTCTTCCGGATCCGGCGTGAAAATCAGGTCTTCGACATCTGGCAGGGCATCCGGCAGCGGCATCAGCTTCGGCGAAGAGGAACGCGCCGAGGTTTCCACCGGGCCGATGACGATGGGCAGCGGCCGGCGCGACAGCGCCGGGCCGAGCGCCACGAAATTGCCGCGCTGCAAATCGCGGAACATTTCCGCCTGCCGCCGGTCCATGCCGAGCAGGTCGGCCGCGCGCGCCATGTCGATATCGAGGAAGGTGCGGCCCATCAGGAAGTTCGAGGCTTCCGCCGCGACATTCTTGGCAAGCTTCGCAAGACGTTGCGTGGCGATGACGCCGGCCAGCCCGCGCTTACGCCCACGGCACATCAGATTGGTCATGGCGCCGAGCGAGGCCTTGCGGGCATCCTCGGTCACCTCGCCGCCGACGGAGGGCGCAAACATCTGCGCCTCATCCACCACGACAAGCACCGGATACCAGAATTCACGATCCGCATCGAACATGCCGTTGAGGAACGCGGCGGCGGCCCGCATCTGCTGTTCGATATCGAGGCCTTCCAGCGTCAGCACGCAGGAGACGCGGTGCTGGCGAATACGGTTGGCAATGCCGGCAAGCTCCGCTTCGGTACGCTCGCCATCCACCACCACATGACCGAACTTGTCGGAAAGCGTGACGAAATCACCCTCGGGATCGATGATGACCTGCTGCACCCATTGCGCCGATTGCTCCAGCAGCCGGCGCAGCAGATGCGACTTGCCGGAACCGGAATTGCCCTGCACCAGCAAACGCGTCGCAAGCAATTCCTCGATATCGAGCTTGGCCTGCTGCCCGCCCGATAGGGTTCCCATGTCGATGCCGACCTGCAATGTTCCATTCCTCGTGCTGCATGTCATCCGGCCGATTCCCGTGGCGGCGGCCGAACATGCTCTTTACCAAAAAATCGCCGGTTGCGTCTGCCGCATCCCGATAATGCACAGGCAATTCAATATTCCGCCTATGCGGGCCGACCCCGAAACCAGGAAAAGGCGATACGCCGCCCGAAGACGTTGAGCATCAACCCCAGAATGACCAGCGCCGCGCCCACCACCTCGAAGACGGTGATGTGCTCCGCAAAAGCGAAATAGGCGCTGACGAAACCGACCACCGGCACCAGCAGCGAAAAGGGCGCAACGGTTCCCGCCGGATAACGCAGAAGCAAATAACTCCAGATGCCCGCGCCCACAATGGTAGCGCCATAGGCCATATAGACCACCACGAAAGCCGTCATTGCCGTTGCGTTGGCAAGGCCATCGGCAATCGCACCCGGCCCTTCCACCACCAGCGAAAGCGCCGCCAGCGGCAGGACCGGCACCAAGCTAGTCCAGGCAACAAAGGAAACGGCGTTCACCTGGCCGATACGCCTGTTGACGATATTGCCGCAAGCCCAGGCAATCGCCGAACCGATGCCCATCAGAAGCGGCACGAGAGCCGCAGCCGTCATGCGCTCCACGCCGATCACCGCAAGCCCGCTGAAAGCGATGATCGCGCCGACGACCTGCGAAGGCAAAGGCCGCTCGCCGAGAAACAGCACGGCAAGCGCCAGCGTGAAAAAGGCCTGAGACTGCATGACCAGCGACGCAAGCCCGGCGGGCAGACCGAGCTTGATGGCCGGATAAAGCAGGCCGAACTGCACGAAACCCATGGCCATGCCGTAAACGATCATGTGCCGCCACGGCACATTCGGTTTCGGCAGGAAGAATACCAGAGGCAGGGCCGCACAGAGATAACGCAGCGCCGTCAGAAACAGGGGCGGCATGTCCGCGACCCCGATCTTGATGGCAACGAAGTTGAAGCCCCACAAAAACACGGTGATCAGGGCGAGAAGAATATGCGGCAATGCCATTTTGTTATGTCCGAATTTCAGGCGACCGACACCTCTGATGTTTGAGGGGCTTTACGCCGAAACCGCCCTCTTCCAGCCGAAGGCAACGAGACCGGCGCCGATCAGGAGACCGCCGCCCGTGCGGTTGACGATGCGCTGAACCTTCGGCTTGCGGATCGTATTGCGGGCGGCACTTGCCAGAAGTCCATAAAGCGCCGCATTCACCGTGGCAAGCACCAGGAATGTGACTTCAAAAATCAGCACCTGCGGCCAGAAGGGCAATGTCGGCACCAGAAACTGCGGCAGGAAGGCCACGAAGAACACGATGCTCTTCGGGTTCAGCGCGGTGACGATATAGGCATGCAGGAAGATTTTGAGCGGCCTTTCGCGGCCGGTCACGCCCGTTCCTTCCGCACCCTCGCCGCCGACCGGCGAACGCCACAGCTTGATGCCGAGATAGATGAGGTAAGCCGCACCGATCCATTTAAGCCCAGTGAAAAGCGCCGCCGATGTGGCAAGCAGCGCGCCGAGACCGAGCATGGAAGCGGTCATTGCGGTAAAATCACCAAGCGCCACACCCGTCACCGTCGCCGTGCTGGCCTTGCGGCCATGGCCCAGCGCATAAGAAATCACCAGCAGGATCGTCGGTCCCGGAATGGCGAGCATGATGGCGGATGCGGCCACGAAGGCCAGCCAGTTCTCCAGCGGCATGATAGGTCTCCTTTGTGCCTAGTCTCGAGCAAGCCACGGAAAACGCTCCGCATCAAGCCGGATTTTTCGCAGATCGCGCCGCGGCCGCCTGCATTTCGTGGTTTGTCAACGGGCGTAACTCGACGACGAAGCCTCCCCGACATTTCTTTGCCGGAGAGGCCTTTGCCAATCAAAACCGGGGCGCCCAGTAAGGAACCTCCCAATCCCGCCGCCGCTTCACCCGCGACGGCTCAAGGCCGATATCGACCAGAAGGCGCTCTGGCAGATCGGCAGGATCAGTCGGCGGTGCACGCGGCACCACCGCGGCAACGAGAACCGCCTTCAGGGTTTTCCAGACACCGAATGTGACGAACAAGCGATCGACCGCATCCGGCAGCGGATATGCTACCAATGGTTGATTTTTCTGCATGGGAAATCCATCCCGGCGCGGCAAAGCGGCCAGGTCCTTTATCGATGGAAAACGACATGCCGAAACGGTGCGCGCAGCACTCATGCCACGCAAACGCGCAAGTCACATGTCGGACGAAGTGAAAATGCCAAACGGCAAGGAAATCAGGCCATAAGCCTTATCGGAGGGAGATGCCTCGGGTCACATAACCGCCGATAATCATGCCGGAAAGGCCTGACATGCCGTTAAGGCGCATATTGATGTCATTGGTCATTCCACGCCTCCATTTATAGCGGTTACAGACAAGATGCATCTTACACAAGAAATCCGGCGCGACAAGTGGTCGCAATCTCGAATTGCAAAAGACGGATAAAACAGATGCAAAAATACAACAGGCGCTCAGGCCGCCGAAACGCTGAGACCGAAACCCTGCATCAGCCGCCGGGTGGCGAAATCCGGCTTGCCGGAGGTGAAGACGGCAAAATCGAAACCATCCGGATGCTCCGCATCCTGCGGCAGCGGCACGAGGTGGCGCGCGCGCCGCGCAATCGCCTCGGCGGGGTCGAGCCAATCCACCGGCCATGGCGCCAGCCTGCGAAACAGATTTGCCATGAAGGGGTAATGGGTGCAGGCAAGAACGACGATATCCGTGCGTTTTCCCTCGCTGTCGATGAAACAGGGTTCGATTTCGGCAAGCACAGCCTCATCCGAAACCGGCTCGCCCCTGATCCAGCTTTCCGCCATGCGCGCCAGGTTTTCCGAACCGACGAGGCGGACATGACATTGGCTGGCGAAGGACTGGATGAGATCGCGCGTATAGGCGCGCTTGACGGTGCCCGGTGTCGCCAGCACGGAAACGAGGCCCGAGCGGGTGCGCTCCGCCGCCGGCTTGATGGCGGGCACAGTGCCAACGAAGGTCATATCCGGAAATCGGGCGCGAAGATCTGCGCCAGCGAGCGTGAAGGCGGTGTTGCAGGCGATGATGCAGACTTCCGGGCTATAGTCGTCCAGCAGCTTGTCGAAGAGCGAGAGAATGCGCGCCTTCAGCGCTTCCTCCTCCCAGCCGCCATAGGGAAAACCCGCATCGTCGGCGACATAGATGAAGCCGCGCTCGGGCATCAGCACCCGCGCCTCGCGCAGCACGGTCAGCCCGCCAATGCCGGAATCGAACACCAGCACCGGTTTCAGAACATCGGCCGCGGCCTCACTCGTCTTCAGCATTCTCCCCTGCTCCCTCGGCCGACGGCCCCGCTGCCCTTCCCGCCTGCTTCGGCCACTGCCGTGGAAAGCGGTCGAGCGAATTGATCACGCCACGGAAAACGCTGATTTCCTGCTCGGAAAACCCGCGTCGCGACAGCACGGCGCGCAGATTGTCGACCATTTTCGGCTTTTTTTCAGCGGGATGAAAATAACCCCGCGCATCCAGCGCTTCCTCGATATGTTCGAACAGGCCGAAAACCTGTTCCTTGGTCGAAGGACGCTGCTCGACGGACTGGAAAAGCGTCTCTCCCAGATCGTCCATGCCGGATTTCATCCATTCATAGGACATCAGAAGCACGGCCTGTGCGATATTGAGCGAGGCAAAAGCGGGATTGACCGGAAATGTCACGATCTCGTCGGCCAGCGCCACTTCCTCATTGGTCAGCCCCCAGCGCTCGCGGCCGAAGAGGATACCGGTCTTTTCGCCAGCCTTGAATTTTGCCCTGAGCGTATCGGCGGCGGTGACGGGCGCACGCACCGGCTTGAAACCGTAACGCTCGCGCGCGGTCGTGGCATAAACGAAATTAAGGTCCTTGATCGCCTCTTCCAGCGTCTCGAATACCTTCGTGGCGTCAATGACGTGATCGGCCTTGGAGGCCGCGGCGCGCGCCTTCTCGCTCGGCCAGCCGTCACGCGGATTGACCAGACGCAATTCGGCCAGGCCGAAATTGGCCATGGCCCGCGCCACCATGCCGATATTTTCGCCGAGCTGCGGTTCGACGAGAATGATCGCCGGGCCTTCCGCCACAAGTTCGAGATCGCTGTTTGTGCCTGCCATCGTCTTTTGTCCGTGTGTTGAAGCGTCGCATCGATTTTCAGCCCGACGCGCTAAAGCGCGCTTCACTGGCACAGATCGGCGCCAAAATCAAAGCCGGCGCGGAGAAAGCCTGGCTCCACCCCGCTGGCAAGACGCCCCTTATTGCTCTCCCTTGATGATCGTCGCCATTTCTTCACGCAACGAATCCCTGCCCTCATCGCCGACCCGGTGAATATCGCTGATGACCGGGCGGCCGTCTTCCTCGACGACGTCGAAATGCACTTCGTCAACCGTCACCTTCATCTCCGCCTCGTCCATGCAGGCCCAGAGCTTGAATTTCGCCGTCACATCCGTCACGCCGTCCTTCACCGCGCCCGGCGTCACGGAAACATCGGCCAGCGGGCAGCCATCCTGCGAGTTCGTCACGACATCGTAACCGAAGGGATCGCCGGTTTCGCCGCTTTCGGCCTCGTAAGCCGGCTTCTTGGAGGCTTCGCGATATTGCGCGACGAAATCCTTGCTGAACAGGCTGGTCAGCATGTCCTCGTCGAAAACGTATTTCCAGTTTTCCGCCTCGCCCGACCAGTTCTTGACGGTGATATCCATCACCTTCTGAACGGGATCGGCAGGCCCGGCGGCGAGCGCGCTATGCGAAAAGAGGACGGCGGCAGTCAGAAGCAGAATATTCCGCATGATGTGATCCCGGGATAGGCCCGACAGGCGGGCGAAGCGATTCGCCTGACTGTATTCCGGCATTATGGTTTGGCAATGCGCAAAGCGTTATTGCGCTGCGCCAAAAAAGCGCCCCCCATGGCTTTGCCTCAGGCGCGCGCGATGCTATAGCCGCACCGGATATTTTTCCGGATACCGGCGCCATCCGGCGCCACAGCTTCGAAGGTGAGGAATTCATGGCAAAGATCAAGGTAGCCAATCCGGTCGTCGATCTCGACGGCGACGAAATGACCCGTATCATCTGGCAGCTCATCAAGGACAAGCTGATCCTGCCATACCTCGATCTCGACATCGAATATTACGACCTCTCGGTTGAAAACCGCGACGCCACCAACGACCAGGTCACGGTCGATGCGGCGCACGCCATCAAGAAGCATGGCGTAGGCATCAAGTGCGCGACCATCACCCCGGATGAAGCCCGCGTCGAGGAATTCGGCCTGAAGCAGATGTGGAAGAGCCCGAACGGCACGATCCGCAACATTCTGGGCGGCGTCATCTTCCGCGAGCCGATCATCTGCAAGAACGTTCCGCGCCTCGTTCCCGGCTGGACCAAGCCGATCGTCGTCGGCCGTCACGCTTTCGGCGACCAGTACAAGGCAACCGATTTCAAGTTCCCCGGCAAGGGCAAGCTGACCATCAAGTTCGTCGGTGAAGACGGCCAGGTCATCGAAAAGGACGTCTTCGACGCCCCGAGCGCCGGCGTGGCGCTTGCCATGTACAACCTCGACGAATCCATCCGCGAATTCGCCCGCGCCTCCATGAACTATGGCCTGATGCGCAAGTGGCCGGTTTACCTCTCCACGAAGAACACCATCCTCAAGGCCTATGACGGCCGCTTCAAGGATATCTTCGAAGAAGTCTACCAGAACGAATTCAAGAAGCAGTTCGACGAAATCGGCATCACCTATGAGCACCGCCTGATCGACGACATGGTCGCTTCCGCGCTGAAGTGGTCCGGCGGCTACATCTGGGCCTGCAAGAACTACGACGGCGACGTGCAGTCCGACACGGTTGCTCAAGGGTTCGGCTCGCTCGGCCTGATGACCTCCGTTCTCCTGTCTCCCGATGGCCGCACGGTCGAAGCCGAAGCCGCACACGGTACGGTCACGCGCCACTACCGCCAGCACCAGAAGGGTCAGGAAACCTCGACCAACTCGATCGCCTCGATCTTCGCCTGGACCCGTGGCCTCGCCCACCGCGCCAAGCTGGACGACAATGCGGAACTGGCAAAGTTTGCGGCAACGCTCGAAACCGTCTGCGTCGACACCGTCGAAAGCGGCTACATGACCAAGGATCTGGCGCTCCTCATCGGACCGGACCAGCCCTGGCTCTCCACCACCGCCTTCCTCGACAAGATCGACGAAAACCTCAAGAAGGCAATGGCGGCTTAAGCCAGCCTTCCCAGCGACTTCAAAACCCGGCCTCAGCGCCGGGTTTTTTATTTGTACCGTAGAGCTGAAACGTCAGTTGAGCGGCGCGGGCCGAGCGAGCGTCTATCTCCTCTTGCGTCGGAAGGCCAATCGCTCCCGTCGCACGCCTTATTTGCAAATCCCCTGCCAGAAGCGACAGCCAGATTTCCGCAGGCTCTTCCGCTGCCGCAATATCCGTGACGCCCTGTTTTGCCAGCGCCTGAAAATACGCCGCAAGCTTCGGCATGACGTGGTCACGACCCTTTTCCGCCAGAAATGCTCCAAGCGTGGCGTCACCGCCGGCTTCCGCCGCCGCAACCCGATTGAGCAGCACCGCCCGCTCCCCGAGAAGCATCGACAATAGTTCAGCCCCGAAACGGGAAAGCTCCCTCACGCCATCGGCCGCTTCCGCCGACGGCAATACCAGCCTTGCGGCATTTTCTTCGACCATGGCTTCGTAAAGCCCGGCCTTGCCGCCGAACCAGCCATAGAGCGTTTCCTTGGAGGACCTGCTCACCTTCGCCAGCGCCTGCATGGAAAAGGCGGCATATCCATCCCTGGCAAGCATGGCGAAGGCATGTTCGACAATCTCGCGCCGGCGCAATTCCCTGCTTTCATTTCGCATCCGCACTTCCTTGACAGTAACCGTACATATGCGTACGGATATTCCGTACGCATATGTACGGTTATTTGACGGAGGTTTTGATGTCCAGCTCATTTCTGCACGAGATCAGAACAAGGCATTTCCCCGCGCTCGCCATCGCAAGAGAACCGGCAATATCGGTCTTGCGCATCGTTGCTCCGCTGAGCCTTGGCGTGATGGCCGGATTCTTTTTCGCCTTCAGCAACCCCGTGATGATGGCTTTCCAGCAACTGGAGGCCGATATCTTCATTCCGGCATTCAACGGCATCAATATCAGCGTCCGCAACGGCGTCTTCTTCACCGCCTTCTTTGCACCGCTGGCGGCCCTTCTCGCCGCCGTGGTCGTTGATCGCAACAACAGGCTGCTATGGTTATTGGCCTTGATCATCTACACCGTCGTCGTCATTCAGACGCGAATGGTCAATGTTCCGATCAACGAGTTTTTCAAGACTGTTACCGCCGACGTGCCGACCGACTGGCAGGAACTGCTGGACCGCTGGGCACTTTCCAACCTTCTCCGCACCGTGCTCACCACGGTCGCATTTTTTCTGGCGCTGCTCGCGGCAACGAGGCATGCGGGAAGAAAACCAACCCACTAAACTGCAATAGCTTCTCTTTCCAAAGCACCGGCCGCCAATGCGATTGATGGCTGACGGGCGGCGATAGGAGCGAACCCGGACCCGGCGCGATGCCGGGTTTTCTTTTTTGTTCACAGTATCTTGATTAGCCGTTGTACTAGGCGCAGACTTCGATTCCGCGTGCTGCGGCCAGTACAACAATAAGACAAAGCTTAAACAGCATCTACTTGCACATAACTTGCCCGGCACAGTCAAACGTTCATCGGAGCATCGGCGCGATCTTAGGAAACACGCGAAGGATGTTGCGAACTTTAAAAATGCGAAGCGCAGGCGCGAAATCCGCATCGGTTTTCCCATGATGCTTCGACGATTTTGCTTGGGGAGGCAAAAGCATGAGTGAATTGATCTTCTACACCAACCCCATGTCGCGCGGACGCATCGCGCGATGGATGCTTGAGGAAGTGGGCGTTCCATACCGAACGGAAATACTGGGCTTCGAGACCTCGATGAAATCGCCCGCCTACCGGCTGATAAATCCGATGGCGAAGGTGCCCGCCATCAAACACGGCGATACCATCGTCACCGAGGCGGCGGCGATCTGCGCCTATCTCGCCGATGCCTTTCCCGGCGCGAACCTTGCGCCCACACCCAAGGCGCGCGGGCTTTATTATCGCTGGATGTTCTTCGCCGCAGGCCCGCTGGAAATGGCGGCGAGCATGAAGGCGATGGGTTTCGAAGTGCCCAAGGAGAAGCTGCGCATGGCCGGCTGCGGCAGCTATGCGGATGTGATGAATACGCTTGAGCGGGCCGTCAGCGAAAATCGCTTCATCGCCGGCGATCTCTTCACGGCGGCGGATGTCTATGTCGGCGCCCATATCGGCTGGGGCCTGCATTTCGGCACCATCGAAAAACGCCCGGCCTTTCTCGACTACATGGCGCACCTCACCGACCGCCCGGCCTACAAGCGGGCCGCCCAGCTCGACGAGGAAGCGGCGAAGGACTTGCAGGCAACCGGATAAGACCGGTCAGCCACGCCGCTACCGATAAACAATAGCCCGCCCGAAAATCGAATATCCGATCGATCATCGCGGCGGGTTATGTACCGGACTGGCCGAGCGGCTCCCCGACCTCTATCGCGTGCCCGTCCGGATCGTAAAAACGAAAAACCCTCTGTCCCCAGGCCTGTCGCTTGAGAGGATGGATAAGCTCCACATGCGGCGCGATATTTCGAAAAGCCGCATCGACATCCGCATGTTCGAAATAAAGCAGCATATTCCGTCTGCCATAGGGTTCTTCCGCGCTCGACGATGTGCCCCAGACCGTCTCCGCGAGCGACCGCCCCTCGTGGATTGCAAAACCGCTTTCAAAGAGGACAAAGTTTCCGAAATCCTCGACAATCTTCAGGCCGAGCCTGTCACGATAAAACGCCTTCGAACGGCCGACATCGCGCACGAAAGGAATAGGATTTACAAAGCGCATCGCTTCCCCCGTCGCGTCCTCGGCACGCAACCATCTTGCCTTTGAAGGCGGAAACAAAAAAGGCGGGGTAAAACCCCACCCTCTTCAATTCACGCCGATCAGGCAGCCAACGCCGCCGCCACCGCTTCGATGGCATCCTGCGCCCTGGCGCCATCCGGGCCGCCGGCCTGCGCCATATCCGGTCGGCCGCCGCCGCCCTTGCCGCCAAGTGCGGCGGAAGCAGTGCGGACGATATCGACAGCGCTGAAACGGGCCGTCAGATCTTCGGTCACGGCAGCGACAGCGCTTGCCTTGCCGTCTTCGGAAACGGCGATCAGCAGCACGACGCCCGAGCCGAGATTGGCCTTGGCCTCATCGGCAAGACCCTTGAGGTCCTTGGCATCGATACCGGACATGGATTTTGCCAGGAAGTTGACGCCAGCAACCTGCTTGACATCGCTTGCGCCGGCATCCGCCGAACCGCCGCCCATGGCAAGCTTCCGGCGGGCATCGGCAAGCTCGCGCTCCAGCTTCTTGCGCTCATCGAGCAGACCTTCGACACGCGACAGTACATCGCCCGGCTGAACCTTCAGCGAAGAAGCAAGCGCCTTCACCCGCTCATCCTGTTCGGCCAGATAGGCAAGCGCCCCCTGCCCGGTCACGGCTTCGAGACGGCGCACGCCCGCACCGACGGCGCTTTCGCCGAGAATGCGGATGAGGCCGATCTGGCCGGTGGCCGCCACATGCGTGCCACCGCAAAGCTCGACGGAATAGGGACGGTTGGCTTTTGCGCCATGCAGGCCGGTGCCCATGGAGACGACGCGAACTTCGTCGCCGTATTTTTCACCGAACAGCGCCATGGCGCCCTCGGCAATGGCGTCGTCGACGCTCATCAGGCGCGTCACGACCGGCGAGTTCTGCAGCACGATTTCGTTCGCCATTTCTTCGACGACCTTCAGCTCCTCGGCCGACATCGGCTTCGGATGCGAAACGTCGAAACGCAGGCGCTCAGGCGCAACCAGCGAACCCTTCTGGGCAACATGGGTGCCGAGCACTTCGCGCAGCGCCTCGTGCAACAGGTGGGTGGCGGAATGGTTGGCGCGCAGGCGCGAGCGGCGGTCATGATCGACCGTCAGCTGCACGGCATCGCCCACCTTGAGGCCGCCCTTGGAGACCGTGCCCAAATGCACGAAGAGGCCTTCGCCCTTCTTCTGGGTATCGGAAACGGCAAAGGCGCCATTGTCGCCGGAGATCACGCCGGTATCGCCCATCTGGCCGCCGGACTCGCCATAAAACGGCGTCTGGTTGACGACGACCTGCACCGTCTCGCCATCGGCAGCGCTATCCACGGCCTTGCCGTCCTTGACGATCGCCTGGATGACGCCTTCGGCGGTTTCGGTGTCGTAACCGAGGAATTCGCTCGCGCCGAGCTTTTCCTTGAGCTCGAACCAGACGGTCTCGGTCGCCTTGTCGCCGGAACCGGCCCAGTGCGAGCGGGCTTCCGCCTTCTGGCGCTCCATCGCATCGGTGAAGCCGGAAATATCGACGCCGATTTCGCGGGCGCGCAGCGCATCCTGCGTCAGGTCCAGCGGGAAACCATAGGTGTCGTAAAGCTTGAAGGCGGTTTCGCCATCCAGCATGTCGCCCTTGTGCAGCGTCGAGGTGGCGTCGGAGAGCAGCGACAGGCCGCGTTCCAGCGTCTTGCGGAAACGGGTTTCCTCAAGCTTCAGCGTCTCGGAAATCAGCGCCTCGGCGCGCACCAGCTCCGGATAGGCGCGGCCCATCTGCTGCACCAGCGCCGGCAGCAGCTTGTAGATCAGCGGCTCGCGCGCGCCGAGAAGTTCGGCATGGCGCATGGCGCGGCGCATGATGCGGCGCAGGACATAACCGCGACCTTCGTTCGACGGCAGGACGCCATCGGCGATCAGGAAGGCGGACGAGCGCAGATGGTCGGCGATGACGCGGTGGCTGGCGCGCTTTTCACCTTCGGCCGGAACGCCGGTCGCTTCCACGGAAGCGGCAATCAACGCGCGGAACAGGTCCGTATCGTAATTGTCATGCTTGCCCTGCAGCAGCGCCGAAATACGCTCAAGGCCCATGCCGGTATCGATTGACGGACGCGGCAGGTCGATGCGCTCTTCCTTCGTCAGCTGCTCATATTGCATGAAGACGAGGTTCCAGATTTCGATGAAACGGTCGCCATCTTCTTCCGGCGAGCCGGGCGGGCCGCCCCAGATATGATCGCCATGATCGTAGAAGATTTCAGAACAGGGGCCGCAGGGGCCGGTATCGCCCATCGCCCAGAAATTGTCGCTGGTCGGAATGCGGATGATACGGTCGTCGGAGAAACCGGCGATCTTCTTCCAAAGGTTAAAGGCCTCGTCGTCGGTGTGGTAGACGGTGACCAGCAGACGGTTGCGGTCGATGCCGAATTCCTTGGTGATCAGGTTCCAGGCATGGGTGATCGCTTCTTCCTTGAAGTAATCGCCGAAGGAGAAATTGCCGAGCATTTCGAAAAACGTGTGGTGACGGGCGGTATAACCGACATTGTCGAGGTCGTTATGCTTGCCGCCGGCACGCACGCATTTCTGCGCCGAAGCGGCCGTGGAATAGGGACGGCTTTCAAGACCGGTGAAGACGTTCTTGAACTGCACCATGCCGGCATTGGTGAACATCAGTGTCGGATCGTTGCGCGGCACCAGCGGGCTGGAGGGCACGATCTCGTGTCCGTTCTTCTTGAAGTAGTCGAGAAAGGTCGACCGAATTTCATTCACACCGCTCATGCCCACACACCGCTCACAGCTGGAGTCCATCATTGCCATCGGGAACGATGGCTTTATTGCAAAATCACTGGCTTTTATCGTTCGCATCCTGCCCTGTCCAGCCATGGAGGCGAAGCAAGACATATAGGCAAATAAAAAGGGCCACGCGAAGAAAAATCGCACGACCCTTTTTGATCTATACCAGTTCGGCAAAGTCTGCGGGCGGCAATGCCCGAGCCTTCACGGAAGGTGTCAGCCTTCGTCGGAGCCGTCGTCGCCTTCGCCGGCGTCCGGCCCGCCATTCTGCAGGAAGCGGTCAGCGATCAGGCCCGCATTCTGGCGCAGCGCCAGTTCGATCTCATTGGCCGTTTCCGGATTGTCACGCAGGAATATCTTGGCGTTTTCACGCCCCTGCCCCAGACGCTGGCTGTTATAGGAGAACCATGCACCGGACTTCTCGACGATGCCGGCCTTCACGCCGAGATCGACAAGCTCACCGGTCTTGGAAACGCCTTCACCATACATGATGTCGAATTCCACCTGCTTGAAGGGCGGCGCCATCTTGTTCTTGACGACCTTGACGCGCGTCTGGTTGCCGACAACCTCTTCGCGCTCCTTGACGGCGCCGATACGGCGGATGTCGAGACGAACGGACGCATAGAACTTCAGCGCGTTACCGCCCGTCGTCGTTTCCGGCGAACCGAACATGACGCCGATCTTCATGCGGATCTGGTTGATGAAGATCACCATGCACTTGGACTTGGAGATCGACGCGGTCAGCTTGCGCAGTGCCTGGCTCATCAAACGCGCTTGAAGACCCGGCAGGCTATCGCCCATTTCGCCTTCGATTTCCGCCCGCGGCGTCAGCGCCGCAACGGAGTCGACGACCAGCACGTCAACCGCGCCGGAACGCACCAGCGTATCGGTAATTTCCAGCGCCTGTTCACCCGTATCGGGCTGCGAGATCAGAAGGCCCTGCAAATCCACACCGAGCTTGCGGGCATAGACCGGATCGAGCGCATGTTCGGCGTCCACGAAGGCGCAGATGCCGCCCTTCTTCTGGGCTTCGGCAATGGTCTGCAATGCCAGCGTCGTCTTGCCCGAGCTTTCCGGGCCATAAATTTCAATGATGCGCCCCTTCGGCAGACCGCCGATGCCGAGCGCGATATCCAGGCTGAGCGAACCCGTCGAAACGGTCTCCACTTCAACCACATTTTCATTGGAACCGAGCTTCATGATCGATCCCTTGCCGAACGACCGTTCGATCTGGGAGAGCGCCGCTTCCAGTGCCTTGCTTTTATCCACCGATTTATCCTCTACGAGACGCAAAGAATTTTGTGCCATCCGAACCACCTTTAGGTTATTGAAGCCGCACAGGCAATGAAGCAGTATGGAAACGGTATGTACTCTATTTGTTCTCATTTCGCAAGGCTGAGCCAGCATATTGAAAACAAATAGCGATAAGTCGTTTGTTCTGCTTTCGTTTTTCCGTGCCCGGCCTATGGCCGCAAACCGGATGCGAGGTCAGGAAGACGTCAGTTTAGGCCGAATCGTCCGGTCTTTCCATCCGCCAAAGAGGGAAACGCAAGCGTGAAGAAAATACTCGTTCTGGGCGGCGCGCATATCGACAGGCGCGGCATGATCGAGACTGAGACGGCGCCCGGCGCGAGCAACCCCGGCTCCTGGATGGAAGAGGCCGGCGGCGGCGGTTTCAACGCCGCGCGCAATCTTTCCCGCCTCGGTTTTCAGGTCCGCATCATCGCCCCGCGCGGCGGCGACGTCACCGGTGAGGCGGTGGCGGAGGCCGCACGGCAGGCGGGTGTGGAAGACACGCCCTTCACCTTCCTGGATCGCCGCACGCCAAGCTACACCGCCATTCTGGAGCGTGACGGCAATCTCGTCATCGCGCTTGCCGATATGGACCTCTACAAGCTCTTCACCCCGCGCCGCCTCAAGATACGCGCCGTGCGCGAGGCGATCACGGCGAGCGATATCCTGCTCTGCGACGCCAATCTGCCGGAAGACACGCTGACGGCGCTCGGCCTCGTCGCCCGCGCCTGCGAAAAGCCGCTGGCGGCCATCGCCATATCCCCCGCCAAGGCGGTGAAGCTGAAAGCGGCGCTCGGCGATATCGACATCCTCTTCATGAACGAGGCGGAAGCCCGCGCGCTGACCGGCGAGACGGCGGCCAATGTCCGCGACTGGCCCGACATCCTACGCAAGGCCGGGCTTGCCGGCGGCGTCGTTACCCGCGGCGCAAGCGAGGTGGTGGCCTTCAGCAGGACGGAAACGGCGATCCTCCATCCGCCCCTCATCCGCGAGGTGAAGGACGTGACCGGCGCGGGCGACGCCATGGCGTCGGGTTATCTCGCCGCCATCGCCGAGGGAAAGACGATTGCGGAAGCGTTGAGGCAAGGCGCGGCGGCAGCCGCCATCACCGTGCAATCGCCCTTCGCCACCTCCCAGGACCTATCAAAAGACAGTGTCGAAGCCATGTTGGGGCTTGTTCCCCGGGCTGAAATGCTGGCATGAACCCGCTTTTAAAAACTGGAACAGATGAAATGACCCGCCCTATCTCCCCGCTCCTGCCCATCGTCTATTCTCAGGAAGTCGCCGCCGCCAAGCAGCGCGGTGCGCCGATCGTGGCGCTTGAATCGACCATCATCACCCACGGCATGCCCTATCCCGGCAATATCGAGATGGCGGAAAGCGTCGAACAGATCATCCGCGATCAGGGTGCGGTTCCGGCCACCATCGCGGTCATTCACGGCACCCTGCATATCGGTCTTGAGAAAGACCAGCTCGAGGCGCTGGCCCAGACCACCGACGCCATGAAGGTCTCGCGCGCCGATATCGCCTTCGCGATCGCCGAGCGCCGCACCGGCGCCACCACGGTGGCCGCCACCATGATCGCTGCCGCCCGCGCCGGCATCCGCGTTTTCGCCACCGGCGGCATCGGCGGCGTGCACAAGGGCGCGGAAGAGACCTTCGACATCTCCGCCGATCTGACCGAGCTTGCGAAAACCGGCGTGATCGTCGTCTGCGCCGGCGCCAAGGCCATTCTCGATATTCCGAAGACGCTTGAGGTTCTCGAAACCAATGGCGTACCGGTCGTCACTTTCGGCTCGGAAGAATTCCCGGCTTTCTGGTCGCGCTCCTCCGGCCTGCCAAGCCCGCTCTCGCTCAACAGCCCGGCGGCAATCGCCAATTTCCAGACAACCCGCGAACAGTTGGGTATCGAGGGCGGTATGCTGGTGGCCAATCCCGTGCCGGAAGAGGACGAAATTCCGCGCGAGGAGATGGAAATCTACATCAACCGCGCCATCTCCCACGCCGAACGCGACGATATCACCGGCAAGGAAGTCACCCCCTACCTGCTTGGCGACATCTTCCGCCTGACGGATGGCCGCAGCCTGGAAACCAATATCGCGCTGGTGCGCAACAATGCGCAGCTGGCTGCGGAAATCGCGGTGGCGCTGAACTAACCGCCGGGTTTGGGATCATCCTCAAGTTTGCGGGTGATGGCAGGGGTCGAAAACCTCTCCTCCGTCATGCCGGACTAGATCCGGCATCCAGCCACGGCGTGTCTGCGCCGTGAAAGAGTCTTTCGTGATCAAGGACTTGATCACGCTGGACCCCGGATCTGGTCCGGGGTGACGGATTGCGGATGATCAAGCTTTGCCAAACGCCTCGGCGCTGGGGACATCGTAAGCAACAAAAAGGCCCGGAGAGCCTGCGCTTTCCGGGCCTTTGTTTTTCATCAGAACCTAGTCACTTCTGGGCGACCGGCTTCACCAGCGGCGTCACGCGGCGGATGGTGACGCGGCGGTTCTGCTGTTCCGGGCCGAGCGTCTGGACCTTCAGGTAACGCTCACCATAACCTTGCGTCGCGAGGTTTTCCGGCGGAATGCCGTAAACATCGGTCAAGACGTTGGCGACGGAAGCGGCGCGTTCGTCGGAAAGCACGAGGTTGCTTTCATCCGAGCCGACGGCGTCGGTATGGCCTTCGATCAGGAAGGTTTCACCCGGGTTCTTGTCCAGCGCCTTGTTGATCGCATCCGCCACCTTGCGCAGCGAACGGGCCTGCGTCATCGGGATTTCGGCGCTGCCGGTGGCAAAAGTGATGGTATCGAGGTCGATACGGCGCACCTTGTCGCGGATACGGGCCGAATAACGCACTTCGTCCAGCGAATAGACACGCTCCACCGGCTCGACCGGCGGCTGTTCCAGGAAGCGGTAATAATCGCGGTCCGGATCGCTCGAGGTGTCGATGATGTAGTCCGTCACGGGAATGCGCAGGCGCATCGGCGGCAGGTCGAGGCCCGGATCGCGATAGACGTAATCGCGGTCGGGATCTTCCATCAGCTCCGGTGCATAGAACAGCACATATTCGCGGCCGCGATCGTCGATGCGCGAGCGCTGGATCACGTCGCCATATCGGTTGCGGATCGTCACCACCTGCGTTCCGTCACGACGCTCCACGGTTTCGCGGACACGGCCGCCGGGCAGACGCTCGTAATAGGGCTCGCCGCCATCGCGAATGAAGCGCTGGTTGTCGTCGCCGCGCACCACGACACGGTCGCCGAATTGCAGGATGATCGGCGCATCGCGGTCGCGGTCACGCGGGCGGCCTTCGCGCGGCTGCCATTCGCGCACGCCTTCCGGCCGCTCATATTGCGGGCGGCGGTCGACACGCTCGCCCTGCTGCGAGGTGATGGCTTCCATCTTGACGGGCGGCGGCGGGGCTTTGCCTTCGGCGGCGCCGGCGCGCTGCGCCTCGGCGTCGGAGGTCGGAACCTTTACGTCACCGGCCTGTTCGCGTTCACGACGGCGCTCCTCGCGGGTCTGGCGGTTGCCGGAACGTTCCACTTCCTTGTCACTGTCGAGAACGGCGGCACCCTTGTCGACCGGCAGAATGACGGTATCGGCGGTCTTGGACGGGTCCTTGGCGATTGCCTTGGCCTTGTCCAGCTCTTCCTTCGTCATCGGCGGCGCTTCCGTCTGCGGAACAGCAACCTGATTGGGAACGGGTTCGCCGGCCGGCGCCTGTCCGGTTGTCGTACCGCTCGGCGGCGGCGTCGGCGCGCCTGGCAGCGGGGCTGCGGGTTCGGTTCTGCCCTGACCCTCTACCGGCGGCTGTTCCGAAGGCTGACGGCCCGGTGCGGGGTCGGGCTGGGCTTCAGGTGCCGGCGGACGCGCGGGCGTCGGCGCTTCGGTCGGAACCGGTGCTTCCTTCGCGGCGGGCTCGGGGGCGGCCGGCTTTTTCTCCGGAACGGCTTTTTCGGCCGGCTCGGCTTTCTGTTCCGGGGCCTTTTCCTCTACCGGTGGCTTTTTGGCGGGTGCCGGTTCGCGGGGCTTGGCCGGCTCGCCGGCATTTTCAGGGCGTGCTGCGGGCTCCTGTTCGGCAGCAGGTTCCTTCGCGCGCTCCTTGCGGGGACGCTCGGGACGCTGCTCGCCCTCACCTGCGGGCTGCTCGGCCCGTTCCGGCTTGCGCGGACGTTCCTTCGGCTGCTCTTCGGCCGGTGCGGCTTCGGGCGCGGCTTCGGGCGCGGCCTCGCGCTGGCGTGCGGGGCGCTGTTCGCCCTCGCCCTGCGGCTCCTGTGCGCGTTCGGGTTTGCGGGGACGCTCCTGCGGCTGCTCGGCCGGCGCGGGCTCCGGGCGGGCCTCACGCTGCTGCGGTTCCCGCTGGGGTTCGGGCTGCGGTTCCCGCTGCGGCTCAGGGCGCGGTTCGGCAGGCGCGGCTTCGCGCTTGGGCTCCGGTTCACGCTGCGGCTCCGGCGCACGCTCCTGTCGTTGCGGCTCGGCCTGCGGCTGCGCCTCTTCGGCCTGCTTGCGACGCTTGCGCAGTTCCTCTTCCGGGTTCGGTTCTTCCGGCTGCGCCTGCGCCAGAATCATCCGGCCGGTCGCAGCATCGCCGGGAAGCGCCTGCGACACGGGCGTCTGCGCCCGCGCAGCACCGGCAAAACCGGCCGCGGCCGGCTCGACCGCAATCGCCAGCGACATGAGGGGGAAAACCACCCCCGTCAGCAATGTGTTCTTCTTCAGCATCGGTGTTTCCTCATCTGCCATTATTGGTCGCCAGTCTTGCGACATCTTGATTCCGGCTGCGCGTGCAGGCGCTGGTCAACGCCTCGCACACACTTCGGTTCCCATGATGGACAAAGCCTTCTGTACCGGAAATGAACAGATCAAGGCGTTTTCGTGGAAGCTCTGCGGCACAATCGCGGTCACTAATATTGCAGTTGCATTTTTTGACCAACCGGATGAATAATCGCATCCGCGCTGAAGGCTACAGGCGGCATCATCCGCTGCGCCCTGCGCCCATGGCGTCCGCACTGACAACAACAACAGACCGCGGATGAACGACCAAAAGAGAGGATCGAAATGCCTATTTCCACCCGTCTGCTCGCAGCCGTATCGATTGCCGCCATCTCGCTGTTTTCCGGCGCAGCCCTCGCGCAGGACAAGATCGTCATCGGCACCGAAGGCGCCTATCCGCCCTTCAACAATCTCGAAGCCGACGGCACGCTGACCGGCTTCGACATCGACATCGCCAAGGCGCTGTGCGAACAAATGAAGGCCGAGTGCACCTTCGTCACCAATGACTGGGACGGCATCATTCCCGCCCTTCAGGCCAAGAAGTTCGACGCCATCATCGCGTCCATGTCGATCACGCCCGAGCGTCTCGAGAAGGTCGACTTCTCCAAGAAATATTACAACACCCCGCCGGCCATCGCCGTGCCGAAGGATTCGCCGATCAAGTCCGTCGACGATCTGAAAGGCAAGTCGCTCGGCGCGCAGGGTTCCACCACCCACTCCAACTATGCCGAAAAGCATTTCCCCGATGCCGACGTGAAGATGTATCCGACCGCCGACGAATATAAGCTCGACATCGCCAATGGCCGTATCGACGCCGTCATCGACGATATCGTCGTTCTGTCGGAATGGCTGAAGACGGATGCGGGCGCCTGCTGCAAGATCCTGACGCCGCTTCCGGTCGATGTCGAGATCAACGGCAATGGCGCGGGCGTTGCCGTCCGCAAGGGTGACACGGCGCTTGCCGACAAGTTCACCGCCGCCATCGCCGGCATTCGCGCCAGCGGCAAGTATCAGGAGATCAACAAAAAATACTTCGATTTCGACGTTTACGGCGAGTAAGCCCGTTCCATCTGTTGAAATCTCGTGGCGGAAGGCTTGCCCTTCCGCCATTTTTGTTTGAAAACGTCACGATAACAATCACGGCGGCTTAAGACCGCAGGGGAAAATTGGCATGAGCGGAGCATTTTCCGCCATAGGTGCGTTCTGGACCTATGTCTCGACACTTCTCGATCCCTTCTGCGGGCCGGTCGGTCTCTTCTCGCTTTTCGGAAACGGCACCCTGGTCGCCTGCGGCGATGCGGGCTGGGGCGATGAAATCGCCTTCGGCGTCAAGGTCACCATCTCGCTGGCGCTCGCCACCCTGCCCGTCGGGCTGCTGATCGGTTTTCTCATCGCGCTCGCCGCACAATCGGAAGAAAAATCGCTGCGGCTGGCGACCGGCATCTACACCACCATCTTCCGCGGCCTGCCGGAACTCCTGACGCTCTTCATCGTCTATTACGGCATTCAGATGCTGCTGCAATCGGTGGCCGGTTATGTCGGCATCACCGGTCCGGTCGAGATCAACGCCTTCGTGGCGGGCATGGTGGCGCTGTCCGTGGTGTTTTCGTCTTATGCGTCCGAAGTGCTGCTCTCCGCCTTCAAGGCCATACCGAAGGGGCAATATGAAGCGGGTGCGGCACTGGGGCTTTCGCGGGGCCGCACCATGGTACTCATCATCATTCCGCAACTGGTCAGGATCGCCCTTCCCGGCATGACCAATCTCTGGGTCATCCTGCTCAAAGACACGTCCTACGTCTCGATCATCGGCCTTGCCGATATCGTTCGCCAGACCGGCATCGCCGCCCGCGTCAGCAAGGAAGCCTTCTTCTTCTATGGCATCGCCTGCCTGCTCTACCTCATCCTCGCGCTGCTTTCCTCCATCGGCATCGGCTTCATCGATCGCTGGTCGCGCAAGTCGGAGGTAAGCCGATGAGCCATATTCAGGAACTCATTCCACCCCGCCCCGCCCCGGCCGTTGCGGACAAGCCGCTCAATATTTCGCGCATCGTCGGCATCGCCGTCATCACGCTCTGGCTGCTGCTCGCCGCCGGGCTGATCTTCGCCATGATCGAGGGCTGGGACTGGGACAAATTCCAGCGTTACGGGCCGCGCTATATCGACGGTCTCATCACAACCATCACCCTCGTCGGCAGCTCGATCATTCTCGGCGCCATTCTTTCCGTGCCGATCGCCTTCGGCCGCATGTCGGAAAACCGCATCATCGGCGCGCTGGCCTATGCCTATGTCTACGTCTTCCGCAGCACGCCGCTTTTGGCGCAGCTTTTCCTGATCTATTACGGCCTCGGCAGTTTCCGCCAGGGGCTGGAAACCGTCGGCCTGTGGTGGTTCTTCCGCGAGGCCTGGTATTGCGGCCTGTTGTCGCTCACCCTCAACACCGCCGCCTATCAGGCCGAAATCCTGCGCGGCGCGATCCGCAGCGTGCCGCGCGGCCAGCATGAGGGCGCCGCCTCGCTCGGCCTGTCGAAACTCGTCACTTTCCGCAAGATCATCCTGCCCCAGGCGCTGATCGTGGCGCTGCGTCCCTATGGCAACGAAATCATCCTGATGATCAAGGGTTCGGCGGTGGTCTCCATCGTCACGGTCTTCGACCTGATGGGCCAGACCCGCTACGCCTTTTCCCGCACCTTCGACTATCAGGCCTATCTCTGGGCCGCGATCTTCTACCTGACGATCGTCGAAACGCTGCGGCATGTCTGGGCATGGCTGGAAGCCCGCCTGACCCGGCATCTCAAGCGCTAGTCGCAACGTTGGCAGCACTCATCAATGAAGGCTGCCAACATTTTGAAAAATATAAATATTTTGTGACAACCCATGTCTTTGGCAAGCTTGGATTAACCATGACGTGTTCCCATATTCGATACAGCGGTAACGCTGTGATCGGCAATCATGGAAACGGGAACCGCCGTCATGAACAAGGACATGGAAATGATGCTGAGAGGCTACGGCCTCACCACCGCCCAGATATTTTATCGCCTGCCGGATCATCCGCTGGTTCTCCAGACCTATGTCTGGCAGGACTACGATCTTGCCCCGGACTTCCCTGAGATGCATGGCTTCCTCAAATTCTGGAAGGAAAAGCTCGACGGTCCTTTGCACTCCGTCCGCTACGTGCACCGGCAGGTAATCTCGGCGCAGGAATGGCGCGCGCTCAAGGGGGAGTTCATCATCCACTGAGCCGTCGCGCCACATAAACATTGCGCCCGTCCCCGATGCGGCTTACAGCAAACCTCAACTGAAGATGCTGACGGATAAGGCACGATGACGAAGAACCAGAAAATCGACGAAGAGGCGCTTGCCGAGGCCTATAACCGCGCGCTCGCGCTTGAAAAAGCCGGCGACGTGGACGCGGCGGTGAAGGCCTATGAAGAGGTTCTGGCCATCGATCCCGACGATCACGGCGGAGCGGCCGTGCGCATCGCCGCCATGGGCCGGGGCGAAACCCCGCCGAAGGCGCCCGACGCCTATGTCGAAACCCTGTTCGACCAGCATGCCGAAGCTTTCGAAGATATTCTTGTCGAACAGCTCGGTTACGCCGTACCGATGATGGTGCGCCAGCGGCTGCAGACGCTGAACCTCGGCCCCTTCAAGCGCCTGCTCGATCTCGGCTGCGGCACCGGTCTCACCGGCGAAGCGCTGCGCGACATGGCCGACGATATCACCGGCATCGATATTTCCGAAAACATGGTCGAAATCGCCCATGAGAAGTATCTCTACGAGACGCTCTACGTCGCCGAAGCCGAGGATTTTCTCGAGGATAATGACGACGAACCTTTTGACATCATCACCGCCACCGATGTGCTGCCCTATCTCGGCGCGCTGGAACCGCTGTTTTTCGGCGCCGCCGAAAACCTCAATGCCGGCGGCCTGCTGATCTTCTCGTCGGAAACCCTGCCCGAAGCGACCCTGGCCGGACGCCCCTATATGGTCGGCCCGCACCAGCGTTTCGCCCATGCGGAAACCTATGTCCGCGAAAGACTGGCGGCGACCGGTTTCGAGGTTCTTGAGGTGACCGACATCAACGTGCGCATGCAGGACGGCAATCCGACGCCCGGCCATCTGGTGATCGCCAAGCTCAAGGGCTGATGCCCTAACATTGCGGCAGATTTCTTCTCCCCGCCGGGGAGAAGAAACAAGCGGGACATGCTCGCCCTACGTTTAAGGAACATTGCTGAATCAACCTCTCAGCAACACCCGCCAGCGGGTTGAAGAGACTCACCTTTTCCGACCCGCTCAGCTCGCCTTCGGCCGCCAGACGATATCCGCCACGTTGAGTTTCTTCGGCACGATCTTCAGATCGTAGAACTCATCCGCAAGCGCCTGCTGATAGGCGATGGCCTCATCCGGAACCAGCGAAACCCGCCCGAGATCGGCGCCCGGGCGCGTCAGCGAGACCTTGGTGACATCTTCGGGAACGCCGGTGATCGACGCCAGCGACTTTGCCGTTGCATCGATATTGGCCTGCGCTTTCGCACCCACATTCGCCAGCTCCTTGAGGATCAGCGGCACGAGATCGGGATTGGTCTCCACGAAATCGCCATTGGCAAGGAAATAGCTCCACGGATCGACGATGCCTTCGGCGGTCGAGAGAACCCGCGTCGTCGGCTCCTTTTCCGCCACGGCGAAATAAGGATCCCAGATCGACCAGGCATCGATGCTGCCGCTGCGGAAGGCGGCGGCCGCATCCGGTGGGGCAAGATCGACCGGCGTAATGTCATTCAACGTCAACCCTGCCTTTCGCAACGCCTTGACGGTGACATTATGCGCGCTGGAGCCGCGCTTGAAGGCGACCTTCCTGCCTTTCAGGTCTTCCAGCGTCTTCAGCGGCGAATCCTTCTGCACGAGGATGGCCGATCCGCCGGCCGCCGCTTTGTAAGTACCCACATAACGCAGATTGCCACCGGCGGCCTGCGCGAAAAGCGGCGGCACATCGCCGGTCGGGCCGATATCCAGCGCGCCGGCACCCAACGCTTCGAGAAGCGGCGGCCCGGAGGAAAATTCCGACCATTTGACCTCGATGCCGCGATCCTTCAGCAACGCTTCGAGCGCGCCCTGGCTTTTCGCGAGCGCTATCACGCCATTCTTCTGCCAGCCAATCCGCAATGTGGTGGTTGCGGCACTCGCCCGCCGGATATGCGGCAGAAACACCGCCCCGGTCGCACCTGCAATCAGTCCCAATGTTCCGCGTCGTGTAAGCATATGGATATCCCTCGCTATTCCATCCTTCGACAGTAAAAGCGTAGATATTCGAGAGATTTTATCAAAATCGCAGTTTGCGCGGAGACAGCGCCGGGAGAATTGAATGTGCGAATTTGCCACGATGGGCGGAATAGAATTGTCGCGCCCCGGCGGGGGCTACCGGATGGACCTTCCGGCTGGATCAGCCCCTGACGGGCCAGATCGACGGGAAAAACAACCCGCAAATGAAAATGCCCTCCCCGGCAACCGGAAAGGGCATTGGTCGAAAAACTGACCGGCGGCGGATCACTCCTCGCCGGATTTCGGATTGTCCAGCAGCATGTAATCGAGCGGCAGCTCGGTCGTATATTTGATCTGCTCCATCGCGAAGGCGGAGGACACGTCGCGAATTTCGATCTTGGCGATCATGCGCTTGTAGAAGGCGTCATAGGCCGCAATATCAGGCACCACGACGCGCAGCAGATAATCGACATCGCCGCTCATGCGGTAAAATTCGACGACTTCCGGAAACTCGGAAACCACCTCGGAGAAACGCTTCAGCCATTCGATGGAATGGGAGGCGGTGCGGATGGAGACGAAAACCGTGACCTTGGTGTTGACCTTGACCGGATCGAGCAGCGCCACGCGCCGGCGAATAACGCCGTCTTCCTCCATCTTCTGGATACGCCGCCAACAGGGCGTCGTGGAAAGGCCGACCTTTTTCGCCAGATCGGCAACGGCCAGCGTGGAATCCTCTTGCAGAATGCGCAAAATCTTACGGTCTAGGCGATCCAATGCGTCTATCCTCCTGAATTAATTTCCTTTCAATACACTAATTTTTGCAGAAAAACAGAAAATTGTTTCACTAAAGCCGCATTTCCACATGTTGTCGCAGAACCGGCAGCAGTTCCTCCGTGAACCATGGGTTCTTTTTCAGCCAGCCGGTATTGCGCCAGCTTGGATGCGGCAGGGGAAAAATGCCGGGGCCGGAATTGGCATGGAGAAAGCCGCGCCAGTCCTGCACCGTTGCCGTCATGGTCTTGCGCCGCCTTTCACCCAGATGAAAAGCCTGTGCATATTGGCCAATGGCGAGGATCAGCTCCACCTGCGGCATCGCCATTATTACCCGCTCACGCCATTGCGGCGCACATTCGCGCCGGGGCGGCAGGTCGCTGCCCTTGTCGTCATAACCGGGAAAACAGAAGCCCATGGGCACGATGGCGAAACGATCCGGATCGTAAAATGTCTGCCGGTCGACGTTCAGCCATTGGCGCAGCCGGTCGCCCGAGGCATCGTTGAACGGCAGCCCCGTTTCATGCACGCGAAGCCCCGGGGCCTGCCCGGCAATCAGGATGCGCGCCTTGGTCGACATGACGACCACCGGCCGGGGTTCGTGCGGCAGGCGATCGGCCATTCCCCTGAGCGGCTTGTCGCGACAGAGACGACAGCCGGCGATTTCGCCGCGTAGTCCGTCGAGCCCGTCATCACGCACCGCTGCTAGCTCAACCATGATCCCACCCCAGAAGATGACGGACAATGGTGAGGAAACCCGCCGCCGGCGTTTCCAGATCCGCGGCACGGTGTTCCCGCCGCCACTGCGACGGTTTCTCGAATTCTCCCGCCCAGATGCCCAGTGCCTGCCTGCGCGCCGCCGCCTGCTCGCTGGAGAACTGGAAATAACCGGATGCGACGGCAAAACCCGCCGACACCATTTCCGATGAGACATCCCTGCCGCCGGCGGAACAATAAACCAGCAGCCGCCCGTAACGGTCCCTGGAACTGCCGGAACAGGAAAAATCCTCAGCCCCGGCCAGCCTTTGCAGGACACGACGCGCTTCCGCGCCGCACGGCCAGCTTTCGCTGCCGCGCAGGCATGTCTGCGCAAGCTCCGGCGCATCGATGCCAAGCAGCCGGAAACGTTCCTCACCCTTCGACAGCGTATCGCCATCGATCACGAAGAAGCGGCCGCTATAGGTTTCGCTGTTGATCTGGTCGAGCTTGGCCGCGATCAGAATGCCGAGAAAAACCGTGGCGAGAAAAAGCCCGCCATCGCGAAATGCCGAAAACCGCCTGCCCTTGCCTCCATTTCGTCTCATGTAACAACAAACCCTTGTCAGAAATGGCAAACAAATCCTTTCACGGCAGCATCTTCTTAAGATTTTGCGCGTAGTCTGCAAGGGTTCATGTCACCCTGCGTTGTAACAATGAGTAAAAGCGTCAGCACGTCCACCGACAAGATCATCGTCGACCGGTCGAAAAAGCACCGCAACAAGGCGGTCTTCGACACGGTGAAGACGACGCGTGAACGCCTGCAGCAGGGGGCCGGCGCAAGCGACGCCTATGAACGCGAAATGCTGACCATGCACATCGCCGAAACCCTGCAGGGCGCGATGATCATGCCGCTTTTCATCCTGCTCGCCTCCATCATCGGCCTTTATATAACCCGCGACATCAGCCTGATCATCTGGTCGCTGATTGCGCTGAGCTTCCACGCCTTTTCCCTGCTCTTGGCCAAGCGGGCGGCAAAACAGGAAATCACGGCCGACAATCTTCAGCACTGGAAAAGTCTCTTTCTCGGCATGCAGATCCTCATCGGCTGCGCCTGGGCGATGTTTGCGCTGGCCGAACCGGTGCGCAACGACCCGACGCTCGTGCTTTTCTTCAAGGGCTCGACGCTGCTGATCGCGCTTTCGCTCACCGCCATGGCCAATTTCATGCTGCGACGGGCGACCTTCATGACCTTTTTGCCGGTGCTGGCGGCTCTCTGCATGACATCGGCCATTTCGCGCAATCCTTTCGATGTCGGTCTCGCGCTGATGTTCGGCATGGCCATCCTCTTCTGTCATCGCATCACCAGCCGCCTTTACCAGACCAGCATCAAGCTCCTCTCCTCGCAGACGGAAAAGGACGACCTGATCGCCGAACTCGAAGTCGCGAACTCGGTTTCGGACGAGGCGCGGCGGCGCGCGGAAGAGGCCAATCTGGCGAAATCGCGCTTTCTCGCCTCCATGTCGCACGAGCTGCGCACCCCGCTCAACGCCATTCTCGGTTTCTCCGAGGTCATGTCATCAGAGGTGCTCGGCCCGCTCAACAATCCGCTCTACAAGGAATATTCCGGCGATATCCATCGCTCCGGCCAGCATCTGCTTGATCTCATCAACGAAATCCTCGACCTGTCGCGCATCGAAGCCGGCCGCTATGACCTCAACGAAGAAGCGATCTCAATGCTGGAAATCGCCGAGGATTGCATCGGCATGATCCAGCTTCGCGCCCGCGCCAAGAACATCAAAATTTCCCAGCAGTTCGAAAACAGCCTGCCGCAGGTCTGGGCCGATGAGAAATCCATCCGTCAGGTCATCCTCAACCTGCTGTCCAACGCCGTGAAATTCACGCCGCAGGGCGGTGAAATCCTCGTGAAAGCCGGCTGGACGGCGGGCGGCGGCCAATATGTCTCGATCAGGGATAACGGCCCCGGCATTCCCGAGGACGAAATTCCCGTGGTGCTGTCCGCCTTCGGTCAGGGATCGATCGCGATCAAGAGCGCCGAACAGGGAACCGGCCTTGGCCTGCCCATCGTTCAGGCCATTCTCGCCAAGCATGACGGCCAGTTCATCCTGAAATCGAAACTGCGCGAGGGCACCGAAGGCATCGCCATCCTGCCGGCCAAACGCGTGCTGCAGAGCCTGCCGGCCGTGGAAGAAACCCACGCCATCCAGCCGCGCCGGCGGTCCTTCGCTTAGGGTATTTCAAGGAAAAGTGGCCCCGGTTTTCCGTCCGGAAATGCCTTGAGGCTAACAACTTCAGAAGAACAGCGTCGTTACCAGCGAATACAGCACGAAAAATCCGTTCGCCATCAACAGGCAGAAGACGGCAAAGGAGCCGAGGTCCTTGGCATGCCGCCCGACCGAGGAGATTTCCGGCGAAATGCGATCCACCAGCTCTTCGATGGCGGTATTGAGCGCCTCGACCGAAAACAGCAACAGCATCAGCACCGTAAAGACGAGAAGATGCGCAAAGGGTGCGCCGACGATCAGAAGCAGGGCAAGCCCGACGCCGAAGGCGAGAACCTCATGCCGGAACGCCGCTTCCTGCCACAGCCGGCCAAGCCCCTGCACGGAATAGCGCGCCGCGGCAAAAAGATGCCGCCAGCCTTTTTCCTTGCGAAAGGCGGGTTCCGGTTGCTTCTTTTGCGGCGTCAGGTCCATCTTCGGCCTCAATGGTCGGTGCGGGAACTGATGCGGGTGTCCACACCCGCCGCTTCGAATGTCGCCATGCCGGAATGGCAGGCGGCGGCAGCCTTGACGATGCCGGCGGCAAGCGCTGCCCCCGTGCCTTCGCCGAGACGCATGCCAAGCGCCAGAAGCGGCGTCTTGCCGAGCTTTTCAATGGCGGCCAGATGGCCCGGCTCACCCGAGACATGGCCGATCAGGCAATGGTCGAGCGCCGAAGGATTGGCAGCCTTGAGGAGAGCGGCAGCGGCCGTCGCCACATAACCGTCGATCAGCACGGGAATGCGCTGCACGCGGGCGGCAAGGATGGCGCCGGCAATCGCTGCGATTTCGCGTCCGCCGAGACGGCGCATGATCTCCAGCGGATCGGACAGATGATCCTTGTGGAACTCCACCGCTGCCTTCACCGCCGCGATCTTGCGAGCCATGACTTCGCCTTCCGAACCGGTGCCCGGACCGGTCCATTCTTCCGCCGTGCCGCCATAAAGCGCCAGATTGATCGCCGCCGCAATGGTGGTGTTGCCGATGCCCATTTCGCCGACGCAGAGAAGATCGGTGCCGCCGGCAATCGCCTCCATGCCGAAGGCCATGGTGGCGGCGCAGTCGCGCTCGGAAAGCGCCGGTTCGCAGGTGATGTCGCCGGTCGGGTAATCGAGCGCCAGATCGAAAATCTTCAGGCCAAGATCGTTTGCAACGCAGATCTGGTTGATCGCCGCGCCGCCTGCCGCGAAATTCTCCACCATCTGCTGGGTCACGGATGTCGGATAGGGCGTAACGCCGTGCCGGGTAACGCCATGATTGCCGGCGAAGATCGCCACCAGCGGACGGGTGACGGCCGGAGAACGGCCGGACCAGGCAGCCAGCCACATGGCGATTTCTTCGAGACGTCCGAGCGAACCGGCAGGCTTGGTCAGCTGCGCATTGCGCTCCTTGGCCGCCACAAGCGCGTGCGTATCCGGGCCGGGAAGCTCGCGCAGCAGCGCGCGGAAATCGTCGAAGGGCAATCCGCTCATGCTCATGATATCTGTCTTTCTCGTCGTCGGGTTGGCTGTCGCATCGGCTCATGCGTCCGGAACTTGTGTTTTCCGGCAAATCGGTCTTTGTTGCGCCTCTCATAATCGCGGATGCGCCGCGGAACAACCGGAAATGCAGCGACTGCAACGGAGAGAGCATGAAGGCCGGGGATTTTATAACAGATGTCATGCATTCCCTCGCCTTTCTGAGCCGCCTGCCCGTTCCCTCGCGGTTTTTCGATGATGCCGACGGCGTGTCGATGCGCCGCACCGCCCGCGCCTTTCCCGCCGCCGGCCTGCTGATCGCCCTGCCCGCCGCTTTCCTTATTGTGGTTTTCGCAGCCTTCGACGCCTCTCCGCAGCTCACCGGCTGGCTCGTCATTGGCCTGACGGCGCTCATCACGGGCGCGCTGCACGAAGACGGCCTCGCCGACATGGCCGATGGTTTCGGCAGCGGCAAGGAGAAGGCCCGCATGCTTGAGATCATGAAGGACAGCCGCATCGGCAGCTATGGCACGATTGCCATGATCCTTTCCTTTGCGCTTCGCGCCACCGCACTCGCCTCGCTCATTGAGACGCTGCCGGCAAAAACCGCCGCCGCCGCCCTGATCGCCGCGCTTGTCCTGAGCCGCGCCCTGATGGTGTGGCACTGGCAATCCCTGCCCGCCGCCAAAACCTCCGGCATCGCCGCCGGCGCCGGCCAGCCAGGCTCAAGCGAGCGCAACATCGCGCTGGTGATCGGGCTGCTGCTTTTCACACTCTTCACGCTGCACGCCCTGCCGCTCCTGTCGATTGCCCTCGTGCTGGCGGCAGCCTTTCTGGCGGCCGTCCTTTTCGGCAAGCTTTGCGACAGCAAGATCGGCGGCCATACCGGCGACACCATCGGCGCCTGCCAGCAGATCACGGAGATCGTGATTCTCATCGCCCTTGCCCTTGCGGCGTAACGGCCTGATATAAATCATCATGGAAACACCCTGCATCCATATCTGCCGCCTCGATGAAACCAGCAGCCTCTGCATCGGCTGCGGGCGGACGCTGGATGAAATCGGCGGCTGGGCAGGGTATAGCGACGAGAAGCGCCGCGAAATCATGCGGTTGCTGCCGCAAAGACTGGCAAACCTGCCCGAGGCCGCCAAGGAGACGCATACCGCATGAACAGGCTGACCATCGTTCTCCTCCTGCTGGCCGTCGGCCTTGGCCTGCTTCTCATCAATCACGACGGCGGCCGAACGCTCGGCATCGATAACGATCAATTCGCCCACGTGCTTTATCTCCTGCCCATTGCCGGTCTATTATCGGCCGGCATTCTGGCGGGAAGACGCGGCAGTTTCGGCACCGTCATCCGCCAGCTCGCCGTCTGGCTCGTCATCATTCTCGGCCTCGTCTCGCTCTATCTCTATCGCTACGACCTGCAATCCTTCGGCGACCGGCTGCTGGGCGGCCTGATGCCCGGCCGCGCCGTGGTGGTGACGACAGCCGGCGGCGAACAGGAAATCGTCCTGCACAAGTCGATGAGCGGCCATTTCGAAGCGAATGTAGGCGTCGAGGGCAAGACGATCCACATGCTGGTCGATACCGGTGCAAGTTCCGTGGTGCTCGCCAATGCGGATGCGGCCGCAATCGGCATCGACACCGCAAATCTCCGCTACACCGTACCGGTGATGACCGCGAATGGCCGCACGGCGGCAGCCCCCGTCACCCTGTCGGAAATCAGCATTGGCCCGATCATGCGACGCAACATCCCCGCCCTCGTCGCGCAGGATGGCCAATTGGGCCAGAGCCTGCTCGGCATGAGCTTCCTGTCGACGCTCGGTTCGCTGCAGATGCAGACCGATGAATTGCGGTTGCGGGATCGATAAGCTCCTCTCGGAGAAGGCGTCTTATCTTGCGATCAAACGCCCCCATCACAATATATGTGAAGTAACGAGAAAGGGTTGGTCAACGTTGACCCGCTGAAGCAGTGGCTTATCTCGAAAAATACCGCCACTTCGGCAAATCATTGACAGGCCGCACTGACCATGAGACAAGATTACATATTCAGCGCAGGAGTTCTCAACATGATCGGTCCAGATCCTATCCTACTTTGATCTAAACGTCCTTCCACTGTAGAGAAGCGAAGCGTCGAACTATGGTTTCGGCGCTTTTTGGTTTTTTGAGATGCCCGGCGAACGGATTTTTCGCTTTAGTTTGTATCCCCTGTATTTTCCTTCCATTGTCTGCAAAAGCTTCTCGCCGGTTTTCTTTGCCTCTTCCGCGTGCTCGTAGAGGCTACGAATGGCGCTCTCCCGACCCTCGAGTGAAATATTGGTGAAACTCTTACGGTATATTCCATCTATCTTGGCGCGGATTTTATCCAAAACACCATAGAAATAGACGACATCGCCAATATACTCTCTTCCAGTGGCCGATATGGAATCGATATTCTTCAGATAGAAATGTGTGTGACGTGCATCTGTAATATGCGGGACGAAATCTTTGTTTTCCTTGATGCGCTCCCTGAAAGTCACATAGGAAATAGGTGCCGCAAGGAAGATCGCCATATCGGCTGTATTAAAGTCGATTTCCGCATACAGGGATCGAATAAATTTCTCTTTTTCTCGCGATTTTTTCCAGAATCCTACGCCCACCGCTACAAATTGTCCAAGTATCCACAGCGTGAAGGCTGTGGAAGCCGCGACCAACGCGGCGAGCAATTGCGGGCTTTCAGATATTTGCTGCGTCGCTGACATGCAACAATTCCCTTAAATATAAAAAAATACACATTGTAATAACGAAAATATAAAAATCATAAGATTCCAATATTAACAACATAAATACGATACTTCAGATGGCGAGCGGGCCACGATTTGCGCCGCCAATATCAAATCGGTCTCGATGGAAAAACACGGTAGGAACTCGACCTAAAACGGGCGGAACTAAAATACTCGTAGAAACGCCTTTCCGAGAGATTTCTTTCTGCCCGGCCCTCGCCCAACGAACCATTGCCCCTTGATTCCTTCCCATTTGATAATTTATGTTGGTTCCGTTCTCAGGGCGGGGTGCAATTCCCCACCGGCGGTATCGGGATTTTTCCCGGAGCCCGCGAGCGCTTCCGGTCTCCAAAGCCGGAAGGTCAGCAGATCCGGTGAGAGGCCGGAGCCGACGGTATAGTCCGGATGGAAGAGGACAAGGCATAGGACGCCCGCGCGTGAGCGGGCTTCGCATTGCATTGTTCGCCCAAGGGATATTTGGCGCTTCTCGAAGCGCGAAAATGCCGCAAAACGGCATAACCCTTGAAAGGCTTGAAAGAAAATGACCATTGCTAAAATTGAAGACGCCATCGAAGCCATTTCCCGTGGCGAGATGGTGATTGTGGTTGACGACGAAGACCGCGAAAATGAAGGCGATATCATCGCCGCCTCCGACAGCATTACCCCACAGCAGATCGCCTTCATGATGAACCATGCGCGCGGGCTGATCTGCGTCGCCATGCCGGGCGAGCGTCTCGATGCGCTCGATATTCCGCTGATGGTGTCGCGCAATACCGAATCCCTCAAGACAGCCTTCACCGTCTCGGTGGACTATATTCCGGGCACCACCACCGGCATTTCCGCCGCCGACCGGGCAAAGACCGTACGCGCGCTGGTATCGGAAGAATCGCGCCCGGAAGATTTCGCCCGTCCCGGCCACATCTTCCCACTGCGCGCCAACCCGCAGGGTGTTCTCGGCCGCACCGGCCACACCGAAGCAGCCGTGGACCTTTGCCGTCTTGCCGGCAAATATCCCTGCGGCACCATCTGCGAAGTCGCCAATGACGACGGCACCATGGCCCGCCTGCCCCAGCTCGAAGTCTTCGCCGAACGCCACGGCCTGCTGGTCGTGACGATCAAGGACCTTGTTGCTTACCTCAAGGGCGAGGTTGTCGAGGATGTTGTGCAGAAGCAGGTTGCGTGAACTGCGCCTGCTTGTACTTTGAATACGAAAACGCCCGGCGAAAGCCGGGCGCGAAATTGGCGACAACGTCTGATGTCCTCTCTTCCGTCATGCCGGTCCCCGGAACAAGCCCGAGGATGATCCGGCATCCAGCCACGGCGCGTCTGCGCCGTGAGGAGAGTCTTTCGCGATCAAGGACTTGATCGCGCTGGACCCCGGATTAAGTCCGGGGTGACGGAGTGAGGATGTCACGCTTGAACCAGACGCGTGAGGTTTACCGCGCCGGGACCGAAAACCCTACCAGCAGCAGAAACCACCATCCACCAGCAGATCCACGCCCGTCACGAAGCTCGCCGCATCGGAGAGCAGGAAAATCGCCGGGCCGACCATTTCATCCACGCCCGCCATGCGCTGCATCGGCGTCTGTTCTTCGAACAGCTTGGTCTGATGCACCATCTCCGGCCGCGTATTCATCGGCGTCGCCGTATAACCCGGCGAGATGGTGTTGACGCGGATGCCGCGACCCACCCACTCCATCGCCATGGATTTCGACATGTGGATGACGCCAGCCTTCGAGGCATTATAGTGGCACTGCATTAGCCCGCGATTGACGATGACGCCCGACATGGAGGCGATGTTGACGATTGCGCCGCGTCCGTTCTTCAGCATGGCATTGGCTTCCGCCTGGCAGGAGAGGAAAACGCCCTTCAGGTTGATATCCATCATCGTCTGGAACTGGCTTTCCTCCATTTCCTCGGCAGGATTGGCATTGGCGATGCCAGCCGCATTGACGGCGAGCGACAGCGCGCCAAGCTCGGCCTCCGTGCGGGCAACCGCATCGGTCAGCGCCTCTTTGCTGGTCACATCAGCAGCGATCTGGATCGACTTGCGGCCAGCCTTGGCGATGAAATCGGCCGTCTGCGCCAGACCGTCATCGGTGCGGCGATCAAGCAGCGCGACATTGGCGCCGGATTGTGCGAGCCCCATGGCGATCCGCTGGCCGATACCGGAACCGGCGCCGGTGACGAGCGCCACCTGGCCGGAAAGATCGAACAGTTTCGGTGCGTTGAGCGTGATGGTGGACATCGGTATTTCCTTCTTCAGATGGTTGCCAGTTCCATGACCGAGACGTCGTTTGCTTCGTCGCGGTTGAGGATGCCGGCCTGTTTTCCCTGCGCGAGCACGAGGATGCGGTTCGAAACGCCCAGCACCTCTTCGAGATCGGAGCTGACGACGATGACGGCCACGCCGCTTTTCGCCAGATCGACAATGATATCGTAAATGCCCGCCCGCGCGCCGACATCGATGCCGCGCGTCGGCTCGTCCAGCACCACAACGCGCGGATTGCGGGCAAGCCATTTGGCAATGACCACCTTCTGCTGGTTGCCGCCGGAAAGATCCGATGCTGGCTGTTCGCTGCGGCCCTTGACGCCGAATTTGGCGATGGCCTCCCTGGTAAAGGCGCGCTTGATGCGTGGCGTGATCCAGCCAGTGCCGACGCGGTCGAGATTGGCATAGATCAGGTTTTCGCCGATCTCGTGCTCCACCACCAGCCCCTGCAATTTGCGGTCTTCCGGCACCATGACGATGCCCTTGGCGATGGCGTCCGCCGGGCTTTTCAACGTCAGCACCTTGCCATCCAGCAGCACCTCACCCGCACTCGTCGGATCGGCGCCGGAAATGGCCCGCACCAGTTCGGTGCGTCCCGCCCCGATCAGACCGGCAATACCGAGGATTTCACCGGCGCGGACGCCGAAGCTGATGTCGCGGAAGGCATTGTCCGCGCCGGTCAGCCCTTTCATTTCCAGCACCATCTTGTCCTGCGGCTCCGGCAGTGTCGGAAACAGGCGCTCCAGCGAGCGGCCGACCATGCTTTCGACAATGGTGCGCACCGGTGTCGCGCTGTCGGCGAATTCATGCACCCGCTCGCCATCGCGCAATACGACGATGCGGTCGGTGATCTGTTTGATCTCTTCCATGCGGTGGGAAATATAGATGATGCCCACGCCCTCGGCGCGCAGCTTGCGCACCTGCTCGAACAGCGCCTGCGTTTCCGCACCGCCAAGTGCCGCCGTCGGCTCGTCGAGGATCAGTAGTTTGGCGTCCAGCGCCAGCGCCTTGGCAATTTCGATCAACTGCTGATTGGCGGTCGAAAGGCCGGCCACCTTGCGGGTCGCGGGAATGTGAAGGTTGAGGCGCGCCAATTGCTGCTGGGCTCTGCGCACCATCTCGGCACGGTCGACGACGCCGTTCTTCATCGGCCAGCGGCCAATGAACACGTTTTCGGCGATGGAAAGCTCCGGCAGGAGCTTCAATTCCTGATGGATGAGGACGATGCCCTTGTCGATCGCCTCTCGCGGCGAAGACGGCGCATAGGGCTGCCCGAGCCATGTCATCGAGCCTTCGGACGGTTCACGCGAACCGGCGATGATGCCTGACAGCGTGGATTTACCCGCGCCGTTTTCACCCAGCAAGGCCACCACTTCGCCGGGATAAACGTCGAGATCGACGTTTTTCAGGACCTCGAGCGGACCGTAACGTTTGCTGATGCCACGGAGCGAAAGAACCGGCTCGCGCATGACGGGACCTCCCAGGACACGATCGCGGCGGAGATACACCGCAGCCTTGTGTCCAAATTGCATAGAGACAAACCAATGAATGCCCCACGCATCCCAGCGGACGCGCGGGGCGGATGCATCAGGGATGGTTGGCGATGAAGCCTTCGACATTTTCCTTGGTGGTCAGCGTCGCATCGGAAAGCTGCACGGCCGGAACCTTCTCGCCGCCGACGATCTTGACAGCCATCTCGACAGCCGTGCGGCCCATCTTCTGGGTCTGCTGCGTCGCGGTCACGTCGAAGACGCCGTTCTTCAGCGCCTCAAGCGCCGCCGTATCGCCATCGAAGCCGCCAACGACGATCTTCTGCGAGGGATTGGCGACCTTGATCGCCTGCGCCGCGCCAAGCGCCAGACCGTCGGCCTGCGCAAAGACGATGGAAACATCCGGATTGGCCTGCAGCATGTTCTGCATGATCTGGAAGCCTTCATCCTGGCTCCACATGTTGGACCACTGTTCGGCAACAATCTTCACGCCGGAATTGGCCTTCACCGATTCCATGCAGCCCTTGGTGCGGTCCACTTCCGGCGTCGTGCCCTTCTGGCCGTGGATGATGACCATCTTGCCCGAACCGCCGGCTTGCTTGATGATGTAGTCGCAAACCGCCTTGGCGGAAGCGACGGAATCGGTGGCAAGGAAGGTATCGCCCGGCGCGCCATCGGCATTGCGGTCGATGTTGATGACCGGAACGCCGGCGGCCTTGGCAAGCTTCACCGGAACGGTCGCCGCAGCGGCACCGGCCGGAATATAGATCAGCGCATCGATATTCTGGGTCAGCAGATCCTGGATCTGGTTCACCTGCGTCGGACCGTCGCCCTTGGCGTCAACGGTGACGACGGCAATGCCGCGCGTCTTGGCTTCGGCTTCGACGGCCTGCTTGATTTGGTTGAAGAAGTTCGCCTGCAGATTGGCGACGGCAAGGCCGATCTTCTTGACTTCGGCGGCGTTGGCAGAGCCGAGCGACAGGGCGAGAAGGGCGGCGGATGTCAGCAGAATGCGTGAAAATTTCATGATTATTCCTCCATTTGTTGATTGTTGACCTTCGGGCAGATCGAACCTCCTCCCCTCCGGCCGTTTATTTCACGCCTCCCCAATAAGGAGGGTCGTTTATTGCGCGGACGGCTCAGCACCGACCGCAGGCAAATTCAGCTTCTGCGGCGGCGCAATGTTTCAGCGCCAACGGCCAGCACGATGACGACACCGATGATGACCTGCTGGAGAAAGGGAGAGACGTTGAGCAGGTTGAGGCCGTTGCGCAGCACGCCGATGATCAGCACGCCGATCAGCGTTCCGCCGATGCCGCCCGCACCGCCCGAAAGCGAGGTTCCGCCGATGACAACGGCCGCAATCGTATCCAGCTCGTAACCGAAGCCGCTGGAGGGCTGTACCGAGTCGAGACGCGCCGCAAGAACGATGCCGGCGAGACCGGCAAGAACCGCGCAGGCGACATAAACGCAGATCGTCACCAGCGGCACATTGATACCGGCAAGACGCGCCACTTCCGGGTTACCGCCCACCGCATAGACCGTGCGGCCTTCCGAACGGAAGCGCAGGAACAGCCAGGAAACCAGAACGACGACGAGCATCAGAAGCACGGTCGCTGTCAGCACGCCGAAATGGCGGTCGATTGCCAGCATCATGAACCAGTCAGGGAAACCGACGATCTGCTGTCCATCGGTGATCATATTGGCGAGCCCGCGCGCCACCGACATCATGGCCAGCGTGGCGATGAAGGCCGGCACCCGAAAGGCCGTCACGAGAATACCGACCACGAGGCCGCAGGCGGCAGACGCGATCAGCGCCAGCACGATGGCCATGCCCATCGGCATGCCCGCCACATTGGCCGTCCAGCCCATGATCATCATCGACAGCGCCAAAACCGAGCCGACAGACAGATCGATGCCGCCGAGCAGGATCACGAAGGTCATGCCGACGGCCATGATGCCGAGAACGGTGATCTGGTCGAGAATGTTGAGCCCATTGCGCAGCGACAGGAAATTCTCGCTGGCGAAGGTCAGAAACACGCAGAGCAGCAGCAGGCCCAAAAGAGGTCCGGTCGCACCGCTCAACCAGGCAAGCGGGCTCCTGGTGTGCGTGACCCCCTCATTGCGTTCAATCGCGGACATGGCTCCTCCCGGTGACTGTCTTGCATTTTTTAAACCGATTAGAATAATTATTCATCATCGGTGAAACATGCATAAGCCAGTTTCGAGAAGCTTGTCAATAGGGCGTTAATGGCGGGACGGACCCTGCGGAGGATGGGATGGCTGGCGACTTACGTTCCCACCCTCATTCCTGTGCTCGTCACAGGAATCCAGCCGACGCGCGTCTGCGCGGCGGAAAGACTCCTTTCAGCCCAAGGACTTGGGCTGGCTGGATCCCTGTGACAAGCACAGGGATGAGGACGCCGCGAATACCCTTCCCCATGAAAAATCCTGCGACACCGGAACGGAGCGGCTTGGGCCGAAACAACACAATTCACAATTCCGGCTTGACAGAAACGCCATCTCTGCAATTATATAAATAGCTGTATAAATATTCACACGCATGTTTTGAAGAGGATTCCATGCAGTCCCAGGAGCTAGAGCGCATTGCGCGCCAGATTCGCCTTCGCGACGTACAGGCTGTTTTCGAAGCGGGTGCGGGCCATGTCGGCGGCGAAATGTCGGCTATCGACATCATGACGGCCCTTTATTTCCGCGTCCTGCGCATCTGGCCGGATGATCCGAAGAACCCTGCCCGCGACCGCTTCGTGCTTTCCAAGGGCCATACGGCCTGCGCGCTTTATGTGACGCTTGCCAAGCGCGGCTTCATCCCGGAAGAGGAAATTTCGACCTTCCTGCAGCCGAATTCACGCCTCAACGGCCATCCGAACTGTAACAAGGTTCCGGGTGTGGAAACCAATACCGGCCCGCTCGGCCACGGACTGCCGGTTGCCGTCGGCATGGCCAAGGCGGCCAAGCTTTCCGGTGCGGACTACCACACCTATGTCATGACCGGCGACGGCGAGATGCAGGAAGGCTCCAACTGGGAAGCCATCATGTCCGCCGCCCAATTCGGCCTCAACAATCTGACGCTGATCGTCGATCACAATCGCTTCCAGCAGGGTGCGGCGCTTTCGGAAACCAACGATGTCGCGCCGCTTCGCCCGAAGCTCGAGGCTTTCGGCTGGGAAGTCAGCGAAATCAACGGCAACGCCATGGCGGAAGTCGTGCCGGCGCTGGAGCATCGCGGCGACCGCCCGCATTGCATCGTCGCCCACACCAACAAGGGTCATGGCATTTCTTTCATGCAGGACCGCGTCGACTGGCACCATAAGGTTCCGAGCAAGGAACAGTACGAAATTGCCGTCAAAGAACTTTCGGAGGCATTGTGATGAACGCGCCCGTAACCGCCGCCAAGCTTTATGACTGCCGCGACGCCTTCGCTGAAACGCTGGAGGCGCTGGCCGCCGGCAATGACAAGGTCGTCGCCGTCTGCAACGATTCGGTCGGCTCCTCGAAACTCGGCGGCTTCAAGTCGAAATTCCCCGAGCGCCTCGTGAATGTCGGCATTGCCGAACAGAATATGGTCGGCGTCGGCGCGGGTCTGGCCAATGGCGGCCAATTGCCCTTCGTCTGCGGCGCATCCTGCTTCCTCACCGGCCGCGCGCTGGAGCAGATTAAGGCCGACCTCGCTTATTCGAACGCCAATGTGAAACTGATCGGCATCTCCTCGGGCATGGCCTATGGCGAACTCGGCCCGACGCATCATTCCATCGAGGATTTCGCCTGGACCCGCGTTCTGCCCAACCTGCCGGTCATCGCCCCCTGCGACCGCATCGAGACGGCCGCCGCCGTTAAATGGGCGGCGGACTATGCCGGCCCCTGCTTCCTGCGGCTGTCGCGCGTCGGCGTGCCGGATCTGCTGCCGGAAGGCCATGTCTTCGAACTCGGCCGCGCCAACCTGCTGCGCGAGGGCTCCGACGTCACGCTGATCGCCAACGGCACGCTGACGCACCGCATCGTCAAGGCCGCCGATATTCTGGCCAGCCGTGGCGTCAAGGCTCGGGTGCTGAACATGGCGACCGTGCGCCCCATCGACGAGGCGGCTATCGTCGCAGCAGCGAAGGAAACCGGCGCGATCCTGACAGCCGAGGAACATTCGATCTTCGGCGGCCTCGGCTCGGCGATTGCCGAAGTCGTGGTCGAACAGGCCCCCGTGCCGATGAAGCGCCTCGGCGTTCCCGGCGTCTTCGCCCACACCGGTTCGGCCGAATGGCTGCTGGATGAATTCGGCATGGCGCCGGCCGCCATTGCGGATGCGGCCGAAGCGCTGATCAAGAGAAAATAAAGTCTCCTCCCAGAGTCGTCGCGTGTCTTCGGATGCGCGGCGACACCCTTTCTGCAATATCGTCGTTTAATCGCCGCAAGGCCGAAACGAAAAACTGCCGACGAAAGACTCCCATGATGCGCGCCATTCTGTCCATCGATCAGGGCACCACCAATTCCAAGGCCATACTCGTCTCGGAAAGCGGAGAACTGCTGGCGCGCGGCTCATCACCGGTCGGCATCGCCTATCCGCAGCCCGGCTGGGTGGAACAGGAGCCGCAGCGCATCTGGGCCTCGGTCTGCGAAGCGATCTCCGCCTGCCTTGCCGCCGCGCCCTCTAACGTCGATATCGCAGCCATCGCCATCTCCAACCAGCGCGAATCCGTCACCATCTGGGATGGCGAAACCGGCGAGCCGCGCGGCCCGGTGCTCAGCTGGCAATGCCGCCGCACGGCGCAGGATTGCGCCGAACTGATCGAGAAGGGCCATTCCGAGCGCGTCATGGCGCTGACCGGCCTGCCGATCGACCCGATGTTTCCGGGCGCAAAAATGCGCTGGCTGCTGGAGCGCGCCCCGAAGGGCCGCAGGCTCCGCCTCGGCACCATCGATAGCTGGCTCATCCATTGCTTCACCGACGGCAAGGTCCATGCCTGCGACGCCTCCAATGCCGCCCGCAGCCAGGTGCTCGATCTCAACCGGCAGGTCTGGAGCGACGAGCTTTGCGACCTCTTCGGCATCGATATCGACACCCTGCCCGATCTGCGCGACAGCAGCGGCGATTTTGGCGTCACATCAGGCGTTCCCGGCATCAAGGACGGCACGCCGATCCTCGCCGCCATCGGCGACAGCCACGCCGCCCTCTTCGGCCATGGCGCCTTCAATCCGGGCGATGGCAAGGTCACTTTCGGCACCGGCTCCTCGGTCATGACAACCCTGCCGCATTTCATCGCGCCCGAACGCGGCATCACCACCACCGTTGCATGGCGGCTCGGCGGCAAACCCACCTTCGCCTTCGAGGGTAATATTCTCGTTTCCGCCGCCTCCCTGCCCTGGATGACGGAGATTCTCGGCCTGCCGGATGTCGCCGCCCTCGTCGAGCTGGCCGCCACTGCAGAGCCAAACGGCCCCGGCTTCGTGCCGGCCTTCGTCGGTCTCGGCGCGCCCTATTGGGATACGAATGCGCGTGCGCTTTTCTCCCAGATCAATTTCAGCACCAGCCGTGCCCAGATGGCCCGCGCTGTCACCGATTCCATCGCCTTTCAGGTCCATGACGTCTTTGCCGCCATGCGCGCGCAGTCGCCCGCCGGCTTCGGGCGGCTGTTCGTGGATGGCGGGCCGAGCCAGAACCGTTTCCTCATGCAATGTGTCGCCGATATGCTGGAACACCCCGTCATCCAGCGCGATGCACCGGAAGCCTCTGCGCTGGGTGCCGCCTATCTCGCCGGCCTCGCCCTCGGTTTCTGGAGCGATCTTACGGCCATCGCCGCCCTTGCAAGCCAGGGCAACACCATCGCGCCCGCCAACAGCGAAAGTCGGCAGCGGCTCGGCATCTGGCGCGACGCGATTGCCCGCTCGACCTTGCCTGTAACCTCGGGTAATGGTGAATAAAAATTCACCCTGGAGGGCTTATGGGCAGGCTAAACGAACTTCGAATGATTTCCCGCGTGGCGCAGATGTATTTCAGCGAGCATAAGCGGCAGGCGGAAATCGCCCAGCATCTCAACCTGTCGCAGGCCACCGTCTCGCGCATGCTGAAGCGTGCCGAGGCGGAAGGCATCGTCCGCACCAGCATCATTCCACCACCCGGCACCTATAGCGATCTGGAAGCGCAGCTGCGCGAACGTTTCGACCTGCCGGAAGCCATCGTTGTCGATTGCAGCGAGGATCGCGACGGCGCGATCATGGCCCGCATCGGCGAGGCAGCGGCGCATTTTCTCGAGGTGACACTGTCGCAGAACGAGATCATCGGCGTTTCCAGCTGGAGCCAGACGATCTTCAAGATGGTGGAAAACATCCACCCGCTTAAAGGCGCCAAGGCGCGCTATATCGTCCAGACGCTGGGCGGCATGGGCGACCCATCGGTACAGACGCACGCCACCCAGATCACCACGCGTCTGGCGCGGCTGACAGAGGCCGAACCCAAGCTGCTGCCGGTGCCCGGCGTCGCCACATCCCGCGAGGCGAAGCTTTTGATGCTCGCCGATCCCTTCGTGCGCGAAACCATCGATCTCTTCGGCTCGATCACGCTCGCCGTCGTCGGCATCGGTGCGGTCGAGCCGTCGGAGCTTCTCGCCCGCTCCGGCAACATCTTTTCCGCCAAGGAACTCGCCGATCTCGCGCAGGCGGGTGCGGTGGGCGACATATCGCTCCGGTTCTTCGACAGGCAAGGCAAGCCGGTCAAAACACCGCTCGACGACCGGGTCATCGGCCTGCCGCTGGAAAACCTCTCCAATGTCGACCGCGTCATCGCGCTCGCCGGCGGCTCGAAAAAAACCGAGGCGATTGCCGGTGCGCTCAGAACCGGTGTGATCGACGTGCTCGTCACCGACAAATTCACCGCCGAACGACTGGTCGGCAAGGAAACATAGCCAAAATCCCATAAAGGAGGAGACATGAGGCGCTTTGAAGGTCAATCCGTATTCGTGACCGGAGGCAACAAGGGCATCGGTTACGGCATCGCCCGCCGTTTTGCCGAGGAAGGTGCGAAAGTCGCCATCGCCTCTGTCGACAAAGACACGCAGGATGCCGCCAAAAAACTGACGGACGAAACCGGCGCCGTCACCCATGGCCTCATCCTCGACGTTCGGGATGCGGCAGCGGTGCGCGAGGCCTATGGCGCCGCCGAAGAGGCGATCGGCCCGCTTTCCATCTCCGTCCAGAATGCCGGCGTCATCACCATTTCCAAGATCGAGGAACTGACGCAGGAACAGTGGGATTTCAACCTCGACGTCAATACCAAGGGCGCGTTCCTCTGCTGCCAGGAGGCGATCCGCCGCTTCCGCGAAAGCGGCACCAAAGGCCGCCTCGTCAACACGGCCTCCGGCCAGGCGCGTCAGGGCTTTATTTACACCCCGCATTATGCCGCCTCGAAATTCGGCGTTATCGGCCTGACGCAAAGCCTTGCCAAGGAACTGGCGCCTGAGGGCATCACCGTCAACGCCATTTGCCCGGGCATCATCCATACCGAAATGTGGGACTATAACGACCGCGTCTGGGGCCAGATGCTGGGCGATTACAAGCCGGGCGAACTCATGGCCGAATGGGTGCGCAACATCCCCATGCGCCGCGCCGGAACGCCCGCCGAAGTCGCCGCACTGGTGGCGTTTCTGGCTTCCGACGATGCGGCATACATCACCGGCCAGACGATCAATGTCGATGGTGGGTTGATTATGTCTTGAGGGGCCTTGCGACCTCTCTCTTCCGTCATCCTCGGCCCTGTGCCGAGGATCTATTCACGTCCAATGAAATCAATCGGTTGCAGATCCTCGGGACAAGCCCGAGGATGACGTTGCGTATGGAGAAAGCTCACTGCCTTCTGATGGCCTGCACCGTCAGTTGCGCAGCCTATACCCCGTCTTGAACATCCAGCCGACAACACCGAGGCAGAGCGCCAGAAACAGCGTGATCATCGCGAGGCTGATGGCAGGATTGACGTCGGCGATCTCATAGAAACTCCAGCGGAAACCGCTGATGAGATAAAGCACCGGATTGAAGTGGCTGACCGTCTGCCAGAAGGGCGGCAGCATGTCGATGGAATAGAAGCTGCCGCCAAGGAAGGTCAGCGGCGGCACCACCAGCATGGGAATGAGGTTCAGCTGCTCGAAATTCGTCGCCCAGATGCCGATGATGAAGCCGAACAGGCTGAAGCTCACCGCCGTCAACACGAAGAACAGGATCATCATGAACGGATGGGCGATGGTGATATCCACGAAGAAGGAAGCGGTAATCAGGATGATCGTGCCGATCATCAGCCCCTTGGTCGCCGCCGCCCCGACATAACCGGCCAGAATTTCCGTCATCGCCACCGGAGCGGAGAGGATTTCATAGACCGTACCGGTGAATTTCGGGAAATAGATGCCGAAGGAGCCGTTGCCGATACATTGCGTCAGAAGCGTCAGCATGATAAGGCCGGGCGTTATGAACGCGCCGTAGGAAACTCCGCCAACCTCCTGAATCCGCGAACCGATCGCGGTTCCGAATACGATGAAATAAAGCGAGGTGGAAATGACCGGGGAGACCACGCTCTGCAGCAGGGTGCGACGGGTGCGTGCCATTTCGAACAGATAGATGGCCTTGATGGCTTCGAAATTCATTTCTGGCCTCCCACCAGCGAAACGAAGATATCCTCAAGCGAACTCTGCCGCGTTGAAATATCCTTGAAATGGATGTTGGCGGCAAAAAGAGCGCTCAGAACATCGGCAATGCGACCCTGTTCGCCATTGTCCTCGATTTCATAGGTAACGGTGCAGCGGTCATCGGAAAGCGTCAGACCGAAGGGCGCAAGACTGTCGGGCAATTGCTCCACGGGCTGGGCAAGCTCCAGGAAAAGCTGCTTGCGGCCGAGTTTCTTCATCAACGCCGTCTTTTCTTCCACCAGCAGCAATTCGCCGCCATTGATGACACCCACACGGTCGGCGATTTCTTCCGCCTCTTCGATGTAATGCGTGGTGAGGATGATGGTGACGCCCTTGGCGCGCAGCTCGGAAACCACATTCCACATGTCGCGGCGCAGCGCCACATCCACGCCGGCTGTCGGTTCGTCAAGGAACAGAACCTTCGGCTCATGCGCCAGCGCCTTGGCGATCAGCACACGCCGTTTCATGCCGCCGGAAAGCTCCCGCAGCATATTGTCCTTCTTGTTCCAGAGCGACAGGGATTTCAGGATGCGCTCGATCAGTTCCGGGTTCTTCTTTTGCCCGTGCAGGCCGCGCGAGAAGCTGACGGTGTTCCACACCGTCTCGAACTGGTCTGTGGTCAGTTCCTGCGGCACGAGCCCGATCAGGGCGCGGGTCTGGCGAAAATCCTTCACCACATCGTGCCCGCCGACAAGCACCGAGCCTTCACCCGGATTGACTAGGCCGCAGACGATGGAGATCAGCGTCGTCTTGCCAGCACCATTCGGACCGAGAAGGGCGAGGATTTCCCCCTCTTTGATATCGAGGCTGACACCTTTGAGCGCCTGAAAGCCGTTTGCGTAGGATTTTGTCAGATTCCGTATCGAAACAATGGCATTCATGGCGAATCTTTCGAAAAACCGAGTAAGATGCACGCCATATAGGCCGGGAAAGGCGCAAATGCCAGTCCGACGGGCTGAACACTGCGTTCGGCGAAGAGGGAAAATCAGCCGTAAACGCTATAGAAAAACTGCGCCGCAACGAAGACCAGAAACAATCCGAAGGCGCGCTCCAGCTGCTTTTTGCTGAGCGCATGCGCCAGCCGCGCGCCATAGGGCGCCACGACAAGCGTGATGGGGATCAGTAGCACCACGGCGATCCAGTTGATGAAGCCGGTGGAAAACGGCGGCAGGCCCGCATCGCCCCAGCCGGCCCAGATGTAACCCAATAGACCCGGCAGCGAAATCAGCACGCCGACGCCGGAAGACGTGGCGACCGCCTGATGAATGGTGCGTCCGTAAAGCGTCATGAAGGTGTTGTTCATCACCCCGCCGCCTACGCCCATCAGGCCCGAAAAAAGCCCGATGCCGGTGCCCACCAGAAAACGGCCCGGGTTTTGCGGCAGGTCGGAACCGAGATGCCAGCTTGCCCGGTTGAAGATCATCCGAAAGGCAAGCGCCAGCGCGATGAAGGCGAAGATCAGCCGCAGCGCAACGCTCGAGGCATGGGCTGCAACCACGGATGCGAGGATGGTGCCGAGCGGCACGGCAACGATCCAGCCCTTCAGCAGATCGATATCGACCGCACCCTTCTGACGATGCGTCAGGAACGAGCGGATGGAAGTGGGCACGATAATGGCGAGCGACGTGCCGAGCGAAAGATGCATGCGCACCGCCTCCGGCACATCCAGCACCCCGAAGACCTGGTAGAAGACGGGCACCAGCACAGCACCGCCACCGATGCCGAACAACCCCGCCAGAAGACCGGCGACCACACCCGCTGCCGCAAGCGCCGCAGCAAAGACCATCAGCTCTGAAACAGGGGGCATAAAGGCAGGCTCCCGAGGGCCGTTGTCACAAACATGTGACCCTCATAGCGTATCAGAAGAGCGCGGCAAGCCATGTTGGCCGCAGGTCAGTACGGCGCGATGTCTTTTGCCGCACATCCGCGCCGGATGGACCACTCCATGGGATCGTTTCCCATTGCATGCCCTTGCAAAGACGCCGATATCCCCCCGATAAGGCTGTCTTCTTCAACCGGCCTTCGGGCCGGTCTTTTTTTGTGGGGTGTGACAGAGGAGTTGGAATTCCGACAAGTGAATCCACACTTCCGTCATTCCGGCCTTGAGCCGGAATCCAGCCAGCTCAAGTCCTTGAGCTGAAAGGAGTCTTCCCGTCGCGCAGACGCGCGTCGGCTAGATTCCGGCTCAAGGCCGGAATGACGGAAGTTGCAAACATCACGCATTACAGCGGGCGTCTAAAACGCCGCCCGACTATAGCCCTGCCCAATCACGCCGTTCGCGTCCCAATGCCCCTAATCGCAATGCCTGTAACCTGACTTGCGGGTGCGCAGATCGAAGTGAAAATGGTTCCAGTGATTGGGATCGCTGCCCGGTCCGAGAACGGTGGAGAAATATTTGCAGCTATCGGACCTCACCGCCTTCAGCAGCGCTTTTTCGCGGAAGGCGAAGAAGCTCTTGCTGCGCACGTCGATTTCCTTGCCGTTCTTCAGCGTGATGGTGCCGATATCGATGGCGTTGCCGCGTGCATGTTCGGACCACGGATTGCTGGAGCGCGAATTCATCTTGCGGCAGGAATAACCGCCCATCGGCGTGATGCGACCGACGCCGGAGAGATAACGGAAGCGCGAGGATGGCACGAGCTCGAACTTCACCCATTTGGCGAAGGCAAGCGTGACCTGGCAATTGAGCTTCACCGCCGGCCGGATGGCGACGCCGCTGGCGAGACCGCTGAGTTCGATCGGATAATCGATACCGCAGGTCGGACCGTCGGCAATGCGCGCAACGTCCCGGAAAGCGACGCCGAGACGGCGAAGTTCGGAGCGGCAGGCAACTTCGGAGGATGGCATGACGCCGGGCGGCATCGAGCGGTTGCTTTGCAGCCCGCCGCCCGCCATCGGATCGTTCGGCATCACCATCGCCACCTCTTCCACCGGCTGACGACGGGAGGAGGCGCCAAGCGGCGGCGGCGGGATGAGCCGCGATTGGCTGGCCCGTTGCGGCTGGCGGGCCGGAGGAACGGCCACGGGATTGTCCGTGCCGATACCATCCACCACCGGCTGCGCCGACGCGCCTTCGGCAATATCCGCATCCTGTTCTTCGGCAAGTCCGCGAACCGGCTCCACGCCCAGCATGGAATCCATGTTCACGCCGCCTTCGCCTTCGGCGATCTGGTTGCTGGTCATCTGCTGCGCGGGCATGGTCTGCCCCTGCATCGTCTGGCCCTGCATTGTCTGCGCCGGCATATTGCCATGGCCGCTTGCCGCCATGCGCGCCTGATGCTGGGAATCGAGTGTCGAATAACCCTGCCCGCCCTGCGGCGATTGCAGCAGGGGATCCTGCGAGGCGTAAGGCTCCGGCATCGGTTGTGAAACGGCTGCCGGATAATCGGCACCCTGCCCGGCCTGCTCGGCCTGATACACTGCACCCGCCGGCGCGCTGTAACCCTGCTGCCGCGAGGAGCGGATGGCGCTGACGCGTGTGGTGCCGTCCACCTCCGCCGGTGGCACGAGGCCCTCCGCCGAACACGACACCATGACCGTGGAAATCATCAGCAACGTCACAAGACGACGCGGAAGGGAAACATACGCCATACGAGAACCTGTACCTTCAGCGGCCGCTATTCGCGGCAATACAGGATAAATTTTAAAGAAATGAGGTAAACGAAACCTTATTGGTTGCGGGAAATAACGAATGATGTGTTTGGCGCAGTCCCATCCACACAAGACTGCGACAATCGCCTCCGATGACCATGCGGGCGGATAAAGTCCTGCCCATAACAAAAGGGCGCGGCCAAAGCCGCGCCCTTTAACTTTCCTGAAACACCTGAAATCAAGCAGCCCGCGAAACCTCGCGCCCGGCACCATGTCCAAGCTCGAAACGCGACAGCAGCGAGCGCAGCTGGCGGCTTTCCTCGGCGAGCGTCTGGCTTGCCGCCGTCGTTTCTTCCACCATGGCGGCGTTCTGCTGTGTCATCTGGTCCATGTGGTTGACGGAGGTATTGATCTCCTGCAGGCCGGTCGCCTGCTCGCGCGCCGCCGTGGCGATGGAGTTCACATGGCCATCGACACGATTGACCAGCGCCACGATCTCCTCCAGCGCATCGCCCGTCGAACGCACCAGTGCGACACCGCCGCCAACCTCCTCGGCCGAACGGTTGATGAGGGTCTTGATTTCCTTGGCCGCATTGGCGGAACGTTGCGCCAGTTCGCGAACCTCCTGCGCCACCACGGCAAAACCACGCCCGGCCTCGCCCGCACGCGCCGCCTCCACACCGGCATTCAGCGCCAGAAGATTGGTCTGGAAGGCGATTTCGTCGATGACCGAGATGATCTGGCCGATGCGCTTCGAAGACTCCTCGATACGGCCCATGGCGTCGACGGCATTGCGCACGATCTCGCCCGAGCGGCCGGCGCTGGTTTTCGTGTCCTGCACCATCTGCCGGGCCTCGTTGGCACGCTCGGAAGCGGTGCGCACCGTGGCGGTGATCTCGTCCAGAGCCGCCGCCGTCTCCTCCAGCGCCGCCGCCTGCTGTTCGGTCCGGCGGGAAAGATTGCCGGTCGCACCGCTGATGTCGGAGGCGCTGTCATTGACCACATGGCCGGTTCTGGCAATCGCCTCGATCGCGCCGTGCAAGGCGCCGACGGCACGGTTGAAGTCCATGCGCAGCTTTTCATAGTCCGCGCCGATATCCGCAAGCGAAACGGTCAGGTCGCCATTGGCAAGCGCCTCAAGCGCATTGCCAAGGCGCTCCATGGCATGGGCCTGCCGCTCGGAAGCGGAGCGCAGAACCATCTCGTTACCGTGCCGCTCCTGCTCCAGCGCCCGCTGCTGATCCGCCTCGCGGGCCTGCAGCGCGCTGCGCTCATTGACGCTGTCGCGCAGTACCAGCAGCGTCTTGGCAATCGCGCCGATTTCATTGCGACGGTCGGCGAACTGTATATCTGCCGCGCCGTCACCGTCGGCAATCCGCCGCATGCTCTGGCGGATAAGATCGATCGGCCGCGTCACGCTGCGCACGACGGCTGCGGCCACGCCGACAACCAGAAGACCGGCGGCGATGCAAAGACCGCCATTAAAATAGACGTCGCGCCAGAAGACCGCTTCAAGATCGTCAACATAAACACCGGTGCCGACAATCCAGCCCCAGGGAGCGAAACCGGCGACATGGGAAAATTTCTCGACCGGTTCCGGTGCGCCGGGCTTCGGCCAGTAATAATCGACAAAGCCCTTGCCGCCTGCCTTGACCGTATTCACGAACTCGACGAAGAGCGCCTTGCCGTTCGGGTCCTTGTTGGCGGTAAGGTCCGTGCCGTTCATTTCGGGTTTGATCGGATGCATCACCATTTTGGGATGCATGTCGTTGATCCAGAAATAGCCGCTGCCATTGCCGTAGCGCATTGCCGCGATGGTCGTCTTGGCCTGCTGTTGCGCCGCCTCCCGCGTCAGGCTCCCGCCCTGCTCCAGCCGGTAATATTGATCGAGAATGGCAACAGCGGTTTCGTTCATTGCCGCAAGCCCGGCTTTCCGTTCCCGCTCCATCTCGTGGTAGCTTTCAAACAGGCTGAATGTCAGGGCCGCGGCCAGTATTGCCAGAAACAATGCGACGAGCGCATAAAGGCGCGTAGATATTGTTACGTTTTTCATGTTCCCCCTCAACGTCGCTGATGCACTTCGACCAGCCGATGTTAAAGGCAAAAAATTTATTATTATTAAATACACATATTATACGTTGGTATTATTCTTATATGCTCATATTCCTTGGCGCCACCATGCCAGACAGGCACAGCAAGCGTGAATTTTCAAACCGGCCGGCGGCATTTAAAGACACCGTTAACCGTGCGGCCCCTATCCTCTTTGACCGAAATTACTTTACAGGGAGGGCGCGATGGCCCGGCCGAATTTTCGCTATACGCATTATGACCTGAAGGAATTGCGGGCAGGAACTACCCTTGAAATATCCCTGTCGGCCGTCAACAATGTCCGGCTGATGACGGGCGCGAATTTCCAGCGTTTCACCGAATTGCTCGATTTCAAATATCTCGGCGGCGTCGCGAAAAAATCGCCGATCCGCATCGCCATCCCCGAGACATTGCACTGGCATCTGGTGATCGATGCCGAAGGCCATAGCGGCCTGGCGGAATCCTCGGTCAAGATGCTGCCCGCGCAGCCGCAGGCGGCACCGCATCGCAAGGCATCCTGATCTTCCTTAAAAAACAAAGAGTTGTCGCGGTTTCGCGACTCTTTTTGCCAGCGGCCTGAATCTTTTTCTTAAGATCGACCGCGATACGGCTTTCGGCGCAACCGCGTAAATCCTAGCGCGATCCACGCTCGCGACGCAGCTTCGCCCACCAGTCCAGACGCTTGCGGATTTCCCGCTCGAACCCCCTGTCCGGCGGATCGTAAAAGGTCGTGCGCCCCATTTTCTCCGGGAAATAATCCTGTCCGGAAAAGGCATCCGGCTCGTCATGGTCGTAGCGGTAACCGTCGCCATAACCCTCGCCCTTCATGAGCTTGGTCGGCGCATTCAGAATATGTTTCGGCGGCACCAGCGAGCCGTTTTCCTTGGCCGCCCGCATCGCCGACTTGAAGGCGGTATAGACGGCGTTCGATTTCGGCGCAGTCGCGAGATAGACGCAGGCCTGCGCCAGAGCCAGCTCCCCCTCCGGTGAACCGAGATAATCATAGGCATCCTTGGCGGCATTGCAGACGGCGAGCGCCTGCGGATCGGCAAGGCCGATATCCTCCACCGCCATGCGCACCAGCCGCCGGCCGATATAGAGCGGGTCTTCACCGGCATCGAACATGCGGGCAAGATAATAAAGCGCGGCATCCGGGTCCGAACCGCGCACCGACTTATGCAGCGCGGAAATGAGATTGTAATGGCCGTCCTGGCTCTTGTCGTAGACGGGCGCACGGCGCTGCACGATGCGCGTCAGCCCTTCGGTATCGAAGGTCTCGTCCTTGCGCGCCGCACGCCACACCTCTTCGGCAAGCGTCAGCACGGCGCGGCCATCGCCATCGGCCATGCGGATCAGGCTGGCCCGCGCCTCTTCCGTCAGCGGCAGGGGCTTGCCCTCCGCCTCCTCGGCACGCTTCAGAAGCTCGCTCAGGCTCTCCTCGTCATGCGAGCGGAATGTCAACACACGCGCCCGCGACAACAGAGCTGCATTGAGTTCGAAAGACGGGTTTTCGGTGGTGGCGCCCACCAGAATAATGGTGCCGTCTTCCATCACCGGCAGAAAGCTGTCCTGCTGGGCGCGGTTGAAGCGATGAATCTCGTCTACGAAAAGCAGCGTCTGCCGGCCATTCATCCGCCGTGTGCGCGCCGCTTCGAAAACCTTCTTGAGATCGGCGACACCGGAAAAGATCGCCGAGATCTGCTCGAAAGCCAGCCCCGCCTCGCCGGAAAGCAGGCGGGCAACCGTGGTCTTGCCGGTGCCGGGCGGCCCCCAGAAGATCATCGATCCCAGCGAACCGCTATCGATCATGCGGCGCAGAACGCCCTCCTCCCCCGTCAGATGCGGCTGCCCGCTCACCTCCGCCAGCGTCTTCGGACGCAGACGATCGGCAAGAGGCCGCCGGTTGGCGACCTCCACGGGCACTTGCGGGGCAAAGAGATCGTCGCTCATCGCAGGAACTGCCGGATGCGCTGCCCGTCACGCAGAATTTCCACCCGCCAGAAGCCGGGATTGTCGTCCAGCGCCTTCTCGACAGCGGCGGTGGTGCCGATATCCGCGCCGTTTAGCGACAGGATCACGTCCTTCGGCTGGAAACCGACACGATAGGCCGGCGAACCGCGCTTCACATCGGTAATGACAACGCCTGTCACCTGCGAGGGCATACGCAATTCATCGGCAAGCTTCGGCGAAAGATTGGCGACAGTCGCGCCGGCGAAGGGATTGCGGCCCTCGATCAGCCGTTCATCGCGCGGTGCGGTTTCCGGCGCGGTATCGAGCGCGATGGTCACCTTTTTCTCTTTCCCTTTGTCCATCACGGTCAGTTCGGCGGATTTGCCGATGCCAGCGGTCGTCAGGCGATAACCCAGCGCATCCGGATGTTCCACCTCGAAACCATTGACGGCGGTAACCACCTGTCCGGGTTCGATACCCGCCTTTTCGGCCGGCCCACCCTTGACGACGCTGACGACCAGCGCGCCGCGGGCGCGATGCAGACCAAGCGCCTCGGCGACATCCGATGTCACCGGATCGAAGGTCGCACCGATATAGGGCCGCTCGAAGCTTGCATCGCCACGCTCGGCGGCAGCGACGAAAACCCGGACCAGATTGGCGGGAATGGCGAAACCGATGCCGTTCGAGCCGCCGCCCTTGGAGAAGATGGCCGTATTGATGCCGATCAGCTCACCCGCCATGTTCATCAATGCGCCGCCGGAATTACCGGGATTGATGGAAGCGTCGGTCTGGATGAAGAAGCCGAAATCGCCCTGCGTCACCTGGTTGCGTGCCAGACCCGAGACGATGCCGCTCGTCACCGTCTGGCCGACACCGAAGGGATTGCCGATGGCCAGCACCAGATCACCCACTTCAATCGCATCGGAATTGCCGAGCGACAGCACCGGGAACTGCTCCTTCGCATCGATTTGCAGAATGGCGAGGTCGACGCGGTCATCCTTCAGCAGCACCTTGGAGGAGAACTCACGCCCATCCGCCAGCGCCACCTTGATGTCATCGGCACCGTCGATGACGTGATTGTTGGTCACCACGAGGCCGCCGGCGGTCACGATGACGCCGGAGCCGAGCGACGACTGCTTTTCCGTGCGGTTCGGCATCTGCTGGCCGAAGAACTGTTCGAAGAAAGGATCACCGGCAAAGGGCGACAGACGCCGCTGCACGACGCGTTCGGCATAGACATTCACCACCGCGCCCGCGGTGCGCTTGACCAGCGGCGCGAAGGAGAGCTGCATTTCCGTGTGGCTCGACGGCACGGTCCTGTTATCCTGCGCCGCAGCACCCACAGGCAGGAGAATGAGTGCGGCGAGAAAGCCGGTGGACAGATACTTCAACACGCTTCGCATGTGATTCCTCATCGTCATCAGTATGATGGAGTTATAACGCCAAAGCCTGTAAAGCAAAGAGCGGCAAGATGATGGCCGTCCTTTTCCAGGCATGGATCGGTGGGCGACATTGGAACCAACAGCGCCCCTTTTCGGTTTCACCGACACCTGACTTTCCTTAAAAAGAGACGACCCATGCATCTGAAACCGATCCTCCTTGCCTGCGGCATCCTGCTTGCCCCCTCCTTCATTTCTCTGGCCAGCGCGGCGAGCTTCGATTGCGCAAAGACCGATCTGGCCGCGGATGAAAAGGCGATCTGCGACAACCGCATGCTGAACGATCAGGATGTGAAGATGGCCACCACCTTCGACATCCTCACCCAGCTGATGGCCATGGGCGCACGCGACACGCTGCGCGACGAGCAGAGCCAGTGGCTGAAGAAACGCCAGGAATGCGCAGCGGACGTTGCCTGTCTTACCAGCGCTTACGAGGAACGCATGAAGCGTCTCGGAGAGGCGTTCCAGAGCATCAACCGGCCGCTGTAACGCAAATCCGATATTGACAACATATTGTCAAAATGGCAATGTGTTGTCATGAAAACGGACAACGCACACATTCTTTCCGCCCTGGCGGTTGCCATCTTTCGAACCAATGGCGCGTTGATCGCCGCGGGCGACGCCCTGTCTGCACCCTTTGGCCTGTCCAGTGCACGCTGGCAGGTTCTGGGAGCGGTGGCGCTTGCCGACCAGCCTTTGACCGTGGCGCAGATCGCACGGAACATGGGCCAGACCCGGCAGGGTGTACAACGCCTCATCGATGAGATGGAGCGACAGGACATTGTCTGCTTCGAAAACAATCCGCACCACAAGCGGGCTAAGCTCATCCGCCTTACCGAAAAGGGCGAGAATGCCTATGCCGCCACCATGCAGCAATGGAATGAACTCGCCGGCCGTTTAGCCACGGATATGCAGGCGGAGCAACTGAGTAACGCCATAGACTGCCTGAACCAGCTTTTCGCCGGGCTGGACGCCGATCCGCCGCAAGGCTGATCCGATCTTCTAAAGGACTATATCGATGAGAACCCTTCATCCCGTCGCCGGCACGCTGGCGCTGGCGATCATACTCGCCTTTTGGTTATCCACCGCGCTCACCGAAATCTCCGGTTCCAGCGAAGCGATCCGTACCGTCAAACTCGCCATTCCCTGGGGGTTTCTGGTGCTTGCGCCCGCGCTTGCGGTCACGGGTTTCAGCGGCTTCCGCATGGGCGCGAAATGGAAACATCCGCTGGTCGCAGCCAAGAAGAAACGTATGCCGCTCATCGCACTGAACGGGCTGCTGATCCTCGTCCCCTGCGCGCTTGTGCTTCGGCATTTCGCCCTCTTAAACGATTACGGCGGGGTCTTCTACGCCGTTCAGGCGCTGGAGCTTTGCGCCGGAGCGCTCAATATCACCCTTCTCGCAAAAAGCTTCCGCAATGGCCTTCAGCTAAAACGCCGTCTGGCCGCCTAGTTCGGCGTTTTGCGCATGAGGTTATACCGCCCGGATGATGGTCTCCATAAGGCCATGCAACTGGTCGCGGTAACCGGTTCGGGCGGAAGGCGCATCCTCGCGAGAGGTCATCACGACCGATAGCCGCCTGGCGGGTACGATATAGAGCATCTGCCCGCCATAACCCCAGGCATAATAGACCGTCTCTCCCGCCATCTCCTTGATGAACCAGCAATAGCCATAGCCGTCGCCGTTGAAGACGGAATTGGTGCGCTGCCGCCACGATTGCTCGATCCAGCCCTGCGAAATCAACCGCTCGCCGCCGGGTGTCACACCACCCAGGCGGTAAAGCTCTCCGAAGGCCAGCAAAGACCGCGCGGTCATCGCCATCTGGTTGCCGCCAAGATAGATGCCCTGCGGATCGCGCTCCCAGCCGCCGATGGAAAATCCCTCGAGCGGACGGAGCCAGTCGCGCGCAAGCGACAGCGTCGAACGGCCGGAAGCTTTTGTCAGGATCGCCGAGAGCAGATGGGTTGAGCCGGTGGAATAGAGCATGCCGCCGCCCGGTTCCCCGGCAAAACCGGAACCCAGCGCCATCCGCACCCAGTTGCGGCTGGCGACCCAGCGGCCGTAATTGGGGCCGGACATGCGCTCCAGGCCGGATTGCATCGACAGCAGGTTGCCGACGGTGATCCGTTCCAGCCGGGGATCGGGATTTTGCGGAAAATCGCCACGCAGAACGGTCGCGATCGGCTGGTCGGCGCCTTCGAGAATCTTGCGATCGATGGCCATGCCCACCAGCGCCGAGATGATCGATTTCGAGGCCGACTTGATATTGGTGGAGCCGTTCAAACCGGCCCCGTGATAGGCTCGGCTCGCGACCTCTTCGCCATCGATGCTGACAATGACCGCCTTGAGGCTGGAAAGCGCATCCGCCTCCCGCAGCAACGGATCGAAACGGATGCCATTGCCGGTGCTTTGCGCGCGGGCAAGCGGGGCGAAAGGCAGGGAAGCGATAAGGGCGAGTGCGGTTCGTCTTTTCATGTCACTGACCTAGGAAGCCATACGTCGATGAAAAGAGGAAACGCCGCCAATCACTCCAATGTGACCTTATTTCTTTCCACACCCAATTCGATGATCTCGCGAAATCTGTATGAAAACAGGGCGTTGGCCTGCATTCCGGAATCGAGATGCAAAGCGCTTGAATCAGTTTCTGATCTTGAGGACTATTGCCCTGCCGCAAATGCAAAAGACGGGAAACGATGCCGCAACTGAAATCATCACGCCTTGTCCTGCGGCCTTTTAAAATGACGGACGCCTCGCCACTCGCCCGGCTGACGAACGACCCGCTCATTTTGCGCAATCTGCTACGCACGACCTATCCTTTCGAAACCGATGACGCACGGCGTCTGATCAGGCGCATTGCTGAGCGTCGGCTGCCGGTATGGGCGGTGGATGATGGCAGGCTGGTCGGTCTCATCGGCCTTTCAGGCGAATTCGGCCTTTGGCTTGATCGCCGTGTCTGGGGAAAGGGCTATGGAGAAGAGGCCGGACGCCTCGTCATCGATTATGCCTTTCAGCACCTGGGCATCAGAACCCTGCATGCCAATCCGCTGTTTGACAACAGGGCGTCGCACCGTCTGATGGACAAGCTGGGCTTTGTTGCGACCGGCCGTGCAAATGCCTTTTGCCGGCAACGGGGAAAAATCTTGCCGCTTCGACCTTATCGGCTCGATAAAGAGTGATCGGCACAAAAAAGCCGCCGTTTATCAACGGCGGCTTTTTATCATCTCGCAAATCCGGAACTTACTCCGGCAGAATCCGCACTGCGCCCTTGTCCGCGCTGGAAGCAAAGGCGGCATAGGCCTTCAGCGCCGTCGTGACGTTGCGCTTGCGCGGCGCTTCCGGCTTCCAGCCCAGTTCTTCCTGCTCGGCGCGGCGCGACGCCAGCTCCGCATCCGTGACCTTCAGGTTGATGGTGCGGTTCGGAATGTCGATCTCGATCAGGTCGCCCTGACGCACGAGGCCGATGGCGCCGCCTTGCGCCGCTTCCGGCGAGGCGTGACCGATGGAGAGGCCCGAAGTACCGCCGGAGAAACGACCGTCGGTAATCAGCGCACAGGCCTTGCCGAGGCCCTTGGATTTCAGGTAGCTGGTCGGATAGAGCATTTCCTGCATGCCCGGCCCGCCCTTCGGCCCTTCGTAACGGATGACGACGACGTCGCCCGCCTTGACCTCATTGCCGAGAATGCCCTTCACGGCCGCGTCCTGGCTTTCGTAAACCACTGCCGGGCCGGTGAATTTCAGGATGGATTCGTCGACGCCCGCCGTCTTCACGATGCAGCCATCAAGCGCGATGTTGCCGTAAAGCACGGCCAGACCACCATCCTTGGAGAAAGGCTTCTCAACCGAACGAATGACGCCGTTGTCGCTATCCGTGTCCAGATCGTCCCAGCGCGAGGACTGGCTGAAGGCCACCTGCGTCGGCACGCCGCCCGGCGCCGCCTTGAAGAACTGCCGCACCGTCTCGCTGTTGGTGCGGGTGATGTCCCAGCGGTCGATGGCATCGCCCAGCGTCGCTTCATGAACGGTATAGGTATCGCGATTGATGAGCCCACCGCGTTCCAGTTCACCCAGAATACGCATGATGCCGCCGGCGCGGTGAACGTCTTCCATGTGCACGTCCTGCTTGGCAGGCGCGACCTTGGAAAGGCAGGGAACCTTGCGGGAAAGACGGTCGATGTCTTCCATGCCGAAATCGACGCCGCCCTCATGCGCGGCCGCCAGAATATGCAGCACCGTGTTGGTGGAGCCGCCCATGGCGATATCCAGCGACATGGCGTTTTCGAACGCCGCCTTGTTCGCGATGGTGCGCGGCAGGACGGTTTCATCCTCCTGCTCATAATAACGGCGCGCCAGATCGACGATCAGGTGACCGGCTTCGACGAACAGCCGCTTGCGATCGGAATGGGTGGCGAGCGTCGAACCGTTGCCGGGCAGCGACAGACCCAGCGCCTCGGTCAGACAGTTCATGGAATTGGCCGTGAACATGCCGGAACAGGAACCGCAGGTCGGGCAGGCCGAACGCTCGATAACCTTCACATCCTCGTCGGAAATCTTGTCGTCTGCAGCAGCGACCATGGCGTCAACCAGATCGAGCGCAACCGTCTTGCCATGCAGGACGACCTTGCCGGCCTCCATCGGACCGCCGGAAACGAAGACGGCGGGGATGTTGAGGCGCATCGCCGCATTCAGCATGCCGGGGGTGATCTTGTCGCAGTTGGAAATGCACACCATCGCATCGGCGCAATGGGCATTGACCATATATTCCACCGAATCCGCGATGATCTCGCGCGACGGCAGCGAATAGAGCATGCCGTCATGGCCCATGGCGATACCGTCATCGACCGCGATGGTGTTGAATTCCTTGGCGACACCGCCGGCCGCCTCGATTTCGCGGGCAACGAGCTGGCCGAGATCCTTCAGATGCACATGGCCCGGCACGAACTGTGTGAAGGAATTGACCACCGCGATGATCGGCTTGCCGAAATCGCTGTCCTTCATGCCGGTGGCGCGCCAAAGGCCGCGCGCGCCCGCCATGTTGCGGCCGTGGGTTGTCGTTCTGGAGCGATAGGCTGGCATGGTGTTTTCCTCAATCTCTTGGGCTAAGACGCGTCTTCCGCAGCGCGGTCAAAACGGCCTCTGCCCTATTTTGCGGTTTTTCTAGCGCAAACCGCAAGCCCTGTCACTGTCACCTTAGGGCAAAACAGTACGGTTCGGTACGGTACGCTTTCTCTTCATCGTGCTATCCGGCCGCGCCCTCATCACAAATGCGCGATTTCCGCCACCCCACCGTTGTTTTTCCGCAGAGCGCTGAAACATATCTGTGCAGCGGCCGTATTGGCTATCATAATCGATTTATCGCCGATGTACCCGGCTTTTGTGGAGGTTCCAATGCCCGCCTATCGCCCGCCCCTCATCTCGGCAAATGAAATCACGCCGAAGAATATCTACCTGTCCAGACGTGGCTTCCTCGGCACGGCGGCGGGGCTGGCGGCAATAGGGCTGGCCGGGCGCGAGGCTGTTGCCGCGCCGCTTTCCGCAAAACCCGGCGCCTACAAGCTGGATGAGAAGCTCACCCCGCTCGATGCTGTCACCAGCTATAATAATTTCTACGAATTCGGTGTCGGAAAATCCGACCCGAAGGAAAATTCCGGCAAGTTCAAGCCCACCCCCTGGACGGTGAAGGTGGATGGCCTCGTCTCCAAACCGCAGGAATTCGGCATCGAAGACCTGATGAAATATCCCCTCGAAGAGCGCACCTATCGCATGCGCTGTGTCGAGGGCTGGTCGATGGTCATTCCGTGGATCGGTTTCCCGCTCGCCGCCCTTCTCGACAAGGTGGAGCCGCTTGGCAGCGCGAAATATGTCGCTTTCGAAACCGTGGTGCGGCCGGACGAAATGCCGGGGCAAAGCGGCCTCTTCCAGCCTCTCTCCTGGCCCTATGTAGAGGGGCTTCGCCTCGATGAAGCACGCCATCCGCTCACCATTCTCGCCGTCGGCCTTTATGGAGAGACGCTGCCGAACCAGAACGGTGCACCGATCCGCCTTGTCGTGCCGTGGAAATACGGTTTCAAAGGCATCAAATCCATCGTCCGCATTTCGCTGGTCGAGAAACAACCGGAAACGACGTGGAAAAACTCCAACGCCCGCGAATATGGCTTCTATTCCAACGTCAACCCGAATGTCGATCATCCGCGCTGGAGCCAGGCGACGGAACAGCGCATCGGCGAAGGCGGCTTCTTTGGCACCCAAAACCGCCCTACCCTGATGTTCAACGGTTATGACGAGGTGGCGAGCCTCTATGCCGGCATGGACCTGAAAGCGAATTATTGACCATGGCCTTCGCCCTGCCTCTTCCCTCGCTGCCGAAGCGTTACCAGCCGGCGGCCATCTGGTCGCTTTATGTCATCGGCCTCTGTCCGGGCCTCTGGTATTTCTATCTCGCCGCAACCGGCGGCCTCGGCTTCAATCCTGTCAAGGATTTCGAACACCTGCTCGGCATCTGGGCGCTGCGCTTCCTGTGCCTCGGGCTTCTGGTGACGCCGCTGCGCGATCTCTTCAACATCAACGTCATCGCCTATCGCCGCGCGCTGGGGCTGATCGCCTTTTATTACGTGCTGGCGCATTTCACCGTCTATCTGGTGCTGGATCGCGGCCTGATCCTCGGCTCCATCGCCGGCGATATTCTGAAGCGCCCCTATATCATGCTCGGCATGGCCGGGCTTCTCATGCTCATACCGCTGGCGCTCACCTCCAACCGCTGGTCGATCCGCAAACTCGGCAGCCGCTGGAACACGCTGCACAAACTCGTCTATCTCGTGCTCATCGTCGGCGTGCTGCATTTCGTGCTGGCGCGAAAGTCGATCACGCTGGAGCCGGTGTTTTATATCAGCACGATGGTGGTATTGCTCGGCTATCGGCTGGTACGGCCGACGATCATGGCAGCGAAGAGAAAGAAAAGGGGGGGAGTCAGGGCCGCCAATCCCGACTAAAACTCACCCAATTTATCCCCGCTCCGAAAAACAGATTTACTCTCTCTAGTTCTATGAACGCGGAGATCAACGACTGTGGAGAAACTTGAAAGAAAATTAAAAATCTATCGTTTGCGCCTATCTTATGCGCGTCTACAAATTCATCGAACAAAAGCTAATTTCAATCCAAACCAACCGCGAGTACCCCCAGGGAACCCACAAGGTGGAGAATGGACCACGGTCAATCAATCGGGGTCAAACAACGCGGTCCCTTCACCAGGAAAAGCTCATCAAAAGATAGACCTGCATAAAGAGGAAAACTATCGTGGTGCACATACTCTACGGTACCATGTGGGAAAAACTGGAACGGAACTTTTATTGCGAATGGGCCGCCCTGCTAAGTGGTGGATGCCAGTAACTTACGTGATGTTTCGGAATGGGAGCTTCAACAGTTATGAAGACGCCCAGTACTTCGTAAATCAGACGATCGAAAGCAATGCCGAAACGGCCGAATTGGTTGCGACCGGTTTTCTCAAAGAGGCATTCCTCAAAAAGAGATTTGGCTATCGCACTGGCGTTGAAGCGTTTCGCGAAACTCCTTATTCTGAAGCCCACCTACGCGTTACATACGAAGTTGGCGTATTTATTGTTCACGACGCCAGCCGCCCTAATGGCTTCTATGTCAATACAGCCTACCCTAGGAACGATGATATCGTGAAAAAGACTATTACCCCCGCACCGGAGTTTCTAAAATTCACAAGCTATATGATTCAAGACTTCGAAATTTTCGAAAGCTTGGACGGCGTATTGCTTTTTGGTTTGTATCATCTGACTAAGGCAGAGCGGAATAAACTTCTGGCATTTCTGGCGTCCATACTACGATCAGACGTTCCTGATCGCGTGCTCGGAAATCTCTGGAACACATCCAACGCTGAGTTTGGGGCGGCAGATCAGGGAATTAAATGGCTTCTCAACCGGACTGTTGAATTGATCGAAGGCGACGACGGCACTGACGGTTACTACCTGCGCCGCTCCTAAAGTCTTTTTCAACAAAAAAGCCGGGCGATCACTCGCCCGGCCTTTAAATTCATGACGCCTGAACGGCGCCAAACCTTATGCAGCTTCGGCAGCAGCAGCTTCAGCGGCAACGCGAGCCTTGTCGGCTGCGCCCTTGGCGTCAACGTCGCGTTCGACGAATTCGATGACGGCGAGAGCGGCATTGTCGCCCTGGCGGAAGCCGGCCTTCATGATACGCAGGTAGCCGCCATTGCGGTTTGCATAGCGGGCTGCGATCGCGTCGAACAGCTTGCGAACGGCGTCCTGATCCTTGATCTGCGAGATCGCCTGACGACGAGCGTGCAGGTCGCCGCGCTTGCCGAGGGTGACGAGCTTCTCAACGATCGGGCGAATTTCCTTCGCCTTCGGAAGCGTGGTTACGATCTGCTCATGGGTGATGAGCGAAGCAGCCATGTTGGCAAACATTGCCTTGCGGTGGCTGGCGGTTCTATTGAGCTTGCGGCCTGAATTACCGTGGCGCATTGCTATTCTCCTTCTACGCAGGTTCCTTCTCTAAGGCCTGCCGTTTCCTGGCACATGCAGGTGACTTACCTGCTGTTTGACGGGGAAAGGCAGTCTTTAAAGGGTCTGCCTTTTTGATTGTTAGTACTGGTCTTCGTAACGCTTTGCGAGATCTTCGATGTTCTCAGGCGGCCATGCCGGCACTTCCATGCCGAGGTGCAGACCCATGGAAGCGAGAACTTCCTTGATTTCGTTCAGCGACTTGCGACCGAAGTTCGGCGTGCGAAGCATTTCGGCTTCGGTCTTCTGGATCAGGTCGCCGATATAAACGATGTTGTCGTTCTTCAGGCAGTTTGCCGAACGAACGGACAGCTCGAGCTCGTCCACCTTCTTGAGAAGCGCCGGGTTGAACGCGAGTTCGGTAACCGATTCTTCTTCTGCTTCCTTCTGCGGCTCGTCGAAGTTGACGAAGACGCCGAGCTGGTCCTGAAGAATGCGAGCGGCGAAGGCAACGGCGTCTTCGCCGGAAACCGAACCGTTGGTCTCGATCGTCATGATCAGCTTGTCATAGTCGAGAACCTGGCCTTCACGGGTGTTTTCCACCTTGTAGGACACTTTCTTGACCGGAGAATAGAGGCTGTCCACCGGAATGAGGCCAATCGGGGCATCTTCCGCGCGGTTGCGCTCAGCCGGTACGTAACCCTTGCCGTTGTTGACGGTGAATTCCATGCGGATTTCAGCGCCATCGTCCAGCGTGCAGATCACGTGGTCGGGGTTCAGGATCTCGATGTCGCCAACCGTCTGGATGTCACCAGCGGTCACGGCGCCCGGACCCTGCTTGCGCACGACCATGCGCTTGGAATCATCGCCGTCCATCTTGATGGCGATTTCCTTGATGTTGAGCACGATATCCGTCACATCTTCCCGAACGCCGGGGATGGAGGAGAATTCGTGCAGGACACCGTCGATCTGCACGGCCGTCACAGCGGCGCCACGCAGAGAAGACAACAGAACGCGACGCAGCGCGTTGCCGAGGGTAAGACCGAAACCACGCTCCAGCGGCTCGGCAACCAGCGTTGCCTTGGTGCGGCTGGACGAGGTGAACTCGACCTTGTTCGGCTTGATAAGTTCCTGCCAGTTCTTCTGAATCATCTTTAAACCTTCCGTTCGCCGCCACCATCCAATCGTGACGGACCGAGCATGAAAACACCGAGAGGAACCTAATTCAGCGGTTCATCGGTGGGTTCTTGAGCGCAAGTCCGCCGATCGAAATCGACGCGCACACGCCAGATACACGAAAATTCCGCCAGACCTGAGGTAAGGCGGAATTTCCGAACCACGGTCGCGTCAGACGCGGCGCTTCTTGCGCGGACGGCAACCGTTGTGCGGGATCGGCGTCACGTCGCGAATGGAAGTGATCATGAAACCGGCAGCCTGCAGGGCGCGAAGTGCCGATTCACGGCCGGAACCCGGACCGCAAACTTCAACTTCAAGCGACTTCATGCCGTGTTCCTGAGCCTTCTTCGCGCAATCTTCAGCAGCGATCTGGGCAGCGAACGGGGTCGACTTGCGCGAACCCTTGAAGCCCTTGGCACCAGCGGACGACCAGGCAATGGCGTTGCCCTGTGCGTCGGTGATGGTGATCATCGTGTTGTTGAAGGTCGAGTTGACGTGCGCGACGCCGGACGTGATGTTCTTACGTTCGCGACGGCGAATACGTGCGGCTTCCTTGGCCATTTTATACCTTTCATTGATCTCTTCACCGCCGTAACACCAGCGGCTACACCGGCGATCGGCCCCATCGGAGCTTCACGCCAAACTCAGAAAGGCTGGCGCGGACTGCACCAGCCTCCCCTCTCCGGAGAACCCGAAAATTACTTCTTCTTACCAGCGATAGCCTTCGCCGGACCCTTGCGGGTGCGGGCGTTGGTGTGCGTGCGCTGACCGCGGACCGGAAGGCCACGACGGTGACGCAGGCCGCGGTAGCAACCGAGGTCCATCAGACGCTTGATGTTCATCGAGGTCTCACGACGCAGGTCGCCTTCGACCTGGTAGTCGCGGTCGATGGCTTCGCGGATCTGAAGAACTTCAGCATCCGTCAGCTGATGAACGCGCTTCTCAGCCGGAAGACCGACCTTGTCCATGATTTCCTGCGCGAATTTCGGACCGATCCCGTGAATGTAGGTCAGCGCAATAACAACGCGCTTCGCGGTCGGGATGTTGACGCCAGCGATACGTGCCACGTCTCTTCTCCTTGGTTCCAGTTGCCATCCGGCAAGTGGTGATTCCATTCGAGCGGCCGACAAGACCGCCAGTTCAAATTGGTGTCCGTGACAAGTCAAAACGACCGAACCCGGATCTCCCTTCCCTTAGGGAAATCCGCGCCAGTCGCTTGGGATGTCGCGAGTTGGCGCGGTGTTTAACGGAATCAGCGCAAAAAAGCAACCGGCTCCGCCAAGATTCTTTTACGATCCAAAGGACCAGCCGCCATGCGCAAGCGAGATATGGGCAAGAGCGCAACAGCCTCGCCCATCCGCTCCATCGATCAGGCGGAGGCTTTCTCGAGAACGCGCTCGATAGCCTCGGTGACGGCATCGACGTCAGCCATGCCATCCAGCGTCACGAGCTCGCCCTGTTCGCTGTAATAGGCGGACAGCGGCGCGGTCTTCTCGCGATATTCCGTCAGGCGCTTGCGGAACGCTTCCGGATTGTCATCCGAGCGAACCGTACCGCCGGCGGCAATGGTTTCAGCCACGCGGTTTTCGATTCGGCGAATCAACGCCTCTTCGTCCACCTTGAGTTCGATGACGGCATCGAGGACCAGATTCTTCTTGCGCATGTTCTCGGCAAGCGCCTTGGCCTGCGGAACGGTGCGCGGATAGCCGTCGAGAATAAAGCCCTTGGCACAGTCCGGTGCTTCGATGCGTTCGGAAACGATCTGATTGACGATATCGTCGGAAACAAGCCCGCCGGCGTCCATGACGGCCTTGGCACGTTTGCCGATTTCGGTGCCCGCGCTGACCGCAGCGCGAAGCATGTCACCGGTGGAAAGCTGCGGGATCCCGTACTTGTCCGTCAGCCGCTTGGCCTGGGTTCCCTTGCCCGCACCCGGCGGACCCAAAAATATCAGTCTCATCGTCCCCTCTTTCCTCCACGCAACTTCGACTTCTTGATCAGCCCTTCATACTGCTGCGCGATCAGGTGGCCCTGAATTTGCGCAACCGTATCCAGAGTTACACTGACAACGATCAAAAGCGAAGTACCACCAAGGGCTAATGGAATGCCCGTGCGTGCGATAAGTGTCTCAGGAAGGATACAGACGAAGACAAGATAAATCGCGCCGACCACCGTGATGCGGGTCAGGACGTAATCGATGTACTCCGCGGTGCGCTCGCCCGGACGGATGCCCGGAATGAAGCCACCATGCTTCTTGAGGTTATCTGCGGTGTCCTTCGGATTGAAGACGATCGCCGTATAGAAAAACGCAAAGAACGCGATCAGCAGGCCGTAGAGCGCCATGAACAGCGGCTGTCCGTGCTGCAGCGACGCGATGATCGAGGTTGCCCAGCCCGGCAGGTTGGTGTTTCCGGCAAAACCCGCAGCCGTTGCCGGCAGCAGCAGCAGCGACGATGCGAAGATCGCGGGAATGACGCCGGCCGTGTTGAGCTTCAGCGGCAGATGCGAGGTATCGCCCTGGAACATGCGATTGCCGACCTGTCGCTTCGGATATTGGATCAACAGACGGCGCTGGGCGCGCTCCACGAAGACGATGAGCGCGATGACGCCGATGGCGACCACAACCACCGTCAGGATGAGCGGGGTGGAAAGCGCACCGGTACGGCCGAGTTCCAGCGTGCCGGCCAGCGCCTTGGGCAGGCCTGCGGCGATGCCCGCGAAGATGATCAGCGAAATACCGTTGCCGATACCGCGCGAGGTGATCTGCTCGCCCAGCCACATCAGGAACATCGTGCCGCCGAGCAGCGTGATGACGGTGGAAATGCGGAAGAACCAGCCTGGATCGACCACGAGGCCGTTGCCGCTTTCGAGGCCAACCGCAATGCCATAGGCCTGCAGCGTGCCGAGCAGCACCGTGCCGTAGCGCGTATACTGATTGATGATCTTGCGGCCGGCTTCGCCTTCCTTCTTCAACGCTTCGAGCGAGGGCACGACCGAGGTCATGAGCTGCACGATGATCGAAGCGGAGATGTAAGGCATGATGCCGAGCGCGAAGATCGCCATGCGCTCGACGGCGCCACCCGCAAACATGTTGAAAAGACCGAGAATACCGTTGGCCTGGCCACGGAAGGCCTGCGCATAGGCTTCGGGGTTCAGGCCCGGAAGCGGAATGTGGGTGCCGAGACGGTAGACGAGAAGTGCGGCAAGAGTAAACCAGAGACGCTTTTTCAGATCCTCCGCCTTAGCGAAGGTCGAAAAATTCAGGTTCGAAGCCAGTTGTTCCGCTGCTGAAGCCATAAATTTCTCCGAATGACCCTTGCCAGCCAGCGCAACCGGCCGATGCGGAAAGGTCTAAAAGATACTGGTCAAAACCGGGCTTCGGACAAATGCGGCTCTCAGCCGCCATCATGCCTCACCCTGTTTTTTATGTCCTATCCCCTCCCCTACGGAAGTTCAAGAACTGTGAGGCTCTCCCTGCGGCACTTTCTGCCGCAAGCGGGGCCGTGGAAGCACACCGCGAAGAGATTGCCCTGATGCTCTATAAATCGATTTAGATCGAAAGCACCATAGGCCAGGGAGCGCAGACGCCCGGAGCGACGAGCCCCGGGCGTCTGAAGTCTATATATTACTCGGCGGCTTCTGCTGCAACTGCGAGAAGCTTGATCGAACCGCCAGCCTTTTCGATCTTTTCGATTGCGGGCTTGGAAGCGCCGGCAACTTCGAAAGCGACCTTGGCCTTCAGCTCGCCGTCGGCGAGAATGCGTACGCCGTCCTTGGCGCGACGGATAACGCCAGCAGCCTTGAGAGCAGCGGCATCGATCGTTGCGGAAGCGTCAAGCTTCTTGGCGTCGATGGCGGTCTGAATGCGGCCGAGCGATACGACAACATATTCGGAAGCGAAGATGTTGTTGAAACCGCGCTTCGGCAGACGACGGTAGATGGGCATCTGACCGCCTTCGAAACCGTTGATGGCGACGCCCGAACGAGCCTTCTGGCCCTTCACACCGCGACCACCGGTCTTGCCCTTGCCGGAACCGATACCGCGACCTACGCGGATACGGTCCTTGGAGGCGCCTTCGTTGTCTCTGATTTCATTGAGTTTCATGATAGGTTACTCCGTCTCACTTCTCGTCAACGACGCGAACGAGATGCTGGACCGCACGGATCATGCCGCGAACCGCCGGAGTGTCTTCCAGGGTGCGCTGACGATGCATCTTGTTGAGACCCAGGCCGATCAGCGTCTGGCGCTGGATTGCCGGGCGGCGAATGGGGCTGCCGATCTGTTCGACCGTAACAGTCTTCTTGGCTTCAGTAGTCTTCTTGGCCATGATCCAGCTCCTTATTCTTCAGAAGCGTTGCCGGAAGCGGCACGACGAGCCTGAAGGGTCGCATACTTCAGACCGCGCTGTGCAGCGATGTCCTTCGGATGAACCTGATGCTTCAGAGCGTCGAACGTAGCGCGAACCATGTTGTACGGGTTCGAAGAACCGGTCGACTTGGCAACAACGTCATGAACGCCGAGCGTTTCGAAAACGGCGCGCATCGGACCACCGGCGATGATACCGGTACCGGCCTTGGCCGAACGCAGCAGAACCTTGCCTGCGCCGTGACGGCCATTGACGTCGTGGTGCAGCGTGCGGCCATCGCGCAGCGGAACGAAGATCAGATCGCGCTTTGCGCTTTCGGTTGCCTTGCGGATCGCTTCCGGAACTTCACGAGCCTTGCCGTGACCGAAGCCAACGCGGCCCTTCTGGTCGCCAACGACGACGAGAGCGGCGAAGCCGAAGCGACGGCCACCCTTAACAACCTTTGCAACGCGGTTGATCGCGACCAGCTTGTCGACGAATTCGCTATCGCGCTCTTCGCGGTTCTGACGCTCTTCGCGGGAACCTCTTTTATCCTGTGCCATTGTCCTTGTCCTTTTTCTTTTGCGGGTGGAACGGCAAACGAAAAGACCAGCGGTCCCGATGAAGAGATCCGCATGGCCCGGTGAAATTCCGCCCGGATCGTTGTCCGGGCGGAAAAAAAATCAGAAGTTCAGGCCGCCTTCGCGGGCAGCGTCTGCCAGGGCCTTGATGCGGCCGTGGTAGATGAACGCGCCACGGTCGAATACGACATCCTTGACGCCAGCCTTGACGCCACGCTCGGCAACCAGCTTGCCTACGACAGTTGCTGCTGCAACGTCGGCGCCGGTCTTGAGCGAGCCGCGCAGATCGGCTTCGAGCGTGGAGGCAGACGCAAGCGTCTTGCCAGCAACGTCATCGATGATCTGGGCGTAGATGTTCTTCGACGAGCGATGAACCGACAGGCGCGGGCGGCCGTTGGCAACCGCCTTGATCTGGCGGCGCACACGGCTCGCGCGACGTGCAAGTGCTTCTTTCCTGCTAGCCATTTCGCGTGATCCTTACTTCTTCTTGCCTTCTTTGCGGACAATACGCTCTTCAGCGTACTTCACGCCCTTGCCCTTGTAGGGCTCGGGACCGCGGTATTCGCGGATTTCCGCGGCTACCTGGCCAACCTGCTGCTTGTTGATGCCGGAAACGATGATTTCCGTGGGCTTCGGAACGGCAATGGTGATGCCGACCGGCGGCTCGTAAACAACGTCGTGGGAGAAGCCGAGAGCCAGCTGCAGGTTCTTGCCCTGCATGGCGGCACGGTAACCGACGCCGTTGATTTCGAGCTTGCGCTCATAGCCGTCCTTAACACCCTTGAAGATGTTCTCGATCATCGTGCGGGACATGCCCCACTTCGAACGAGCTTCCTTGGTGCCGTTAGCCGGCGTTACGGAAACGCCGTTATCTTCGAGCTTCAGCTGAATGTCGTCGTTTGCGACGAAAAACAGTTCACCCTTCGGGCCCTTAGCAGTAACCTTCTGGCCGTCGACATTGGCCGTCACACCTGCTGGAACCGGAACGGGCTTTTTACCGATACGAGACATTATTCAATCCTGTCTGTTCGTTATGGAGATCCTTGCTCGGGTCTTAGAAGACCGAGCAAAGAACCTCGCCACCAACGTTCTGTTCGCGAGCCTGGTGATCGGCCATCACGCCCTTCGGGGTCGAAAGGATGGTGATGCCGAGGCCGTTCGCGACCTGCGGAATGGACTTTACCGAGACATAAACCCGGCGGCCCGGCTTGGAAACGCGGCCGATCTCACGGATCACGGACGCGCCTTCGTAGTACTTCAGCTCGATCGTGAATTCGGACTTGCCGTTTTCGAAATCGACCTTGGAATAACCGCGAATGTAGCCTTCAGCCTGCAGCACGTCGAGAACGCGTGCGCGGAGGCTGGAAGCCGGCGTGCTTACCGAAGACTTGCGGCGAGCAGCACCATTGCGGATGCGGGTGAGCATATCACCCAAAGGATCAGTCATGGTCATGTGCCCGTCTCCTTACCAGCTCGACTTGACAATGCCCGGCACCTTGCCGGAATTGCCCAGCTCACGAAGCGCGATACGCGACATCTTGAGCTTGCGATAGAACGCGCGCGGACGGCCCGTTACTTCGCAGCGGTTGCGGATACGCGTCTTCGAGCCGTCACGCGGCAGCGAAGCGAGCTTCAGAGTGGCCTTGAACCGGTCTTCGATCGGAAGGGACTGGTTCATCACGATCGCCTTCAGTGCGGCGCGCTTGGCGGCCTGCTGGGCGACCGACTTGCGGCGGCGCTTGTTCTTTTCAACTGCGCTTGTTTTCGCCATATCGGAGTTCCTTTTCTACGCTCGTCGTTACGGTTAGTGACGGAACGGGAAGTTGAACTCTGTCAGCAGAGCCCGAGCTTCGTCGTCCGACGTCGCCGTCGTGCAAACGATGATGTCCATGCCCCACATCTGATCAACCTTATCGTAGTTGATCTCAGGGAACACAATGTGTTCCTTGATGCCCATGGCAAAGTTGCCACGGCCGTCAAAGCTCTTCGGGTTCAGGCCCCGGAAGTCGCGAACGCGCGGAAGCGCGATGTTGACCAGACGATCAAGGAATTCGTACATGCGGGCGCCACGAAGGGTAACCTTCGCACCGATCGGCATGCCTTCGCGAACCTTGAAACCTGCGATCGAGTTGCGAGCGCGGGTAACGACCGGCTTCTGGCCGGCGATCGCAGCCAGGTCACCGGCAGCGATGGTGGGCTTCTTGGAGTCGGCAGTCGCCTCGCCAACACCCATGTTGATCACGATCTTTTCAAGCTTCGGGATCATCATCACGTTGGCGTAGGAGAACTTCTCCTGCATGGCGCCACGGATACGAGAAACGTATTCCGTCTTGAGACGCGGCTCGTACTTATCAGCCATCGATCACTTCTCCCGAACGCTTGGCCACGCGGACCTTCTTGCCATCCACAACCGAGAAGCCAACGCGGGTCGGCTTGCCATCCTTGTCGACGATGGCGATGTTGGAGATGTGCAAGGATGCTTCCTTGTTGATGATGCCAGCTTCCTGGGCCTGGGTCTGGCGCTGGTGACGCTTCACCATGTTAACGCCACGCACAACGGCCCGATCTTCCTTCGGCAAAACCTGGATTACTTCGCCGGTACGGCCCTTGTCCTTACCGGTCAATACGACAACCTTGTCGCCTTTACGAATCTTCTGCATCGCATTCGCTCCTTACAGTACTTCCGGAGCCAGCGAGATGATCTTCATGTGGTTCTTGGCGCGAAGTTCGCGCGGAACCGGTCCGAAGATACGGGTGCCGATGGGCTCTTTCTTGTTGTCGATAAGAACGGCTGCGTTGTTATCGAAACGGATGACGCTGCCGTCAGCGCGGCGGATGTCCTTGGCGGTGCGCACGACAACCGCCTTCATCACGTCGCCCTTCTTGACGCGGCCGCGCGGAATAGCTTCCTTGATGGAAACGACAATAATGTCGCCAACAGAAGCATATTTGCGCTTCGAGCCGCCCAGCACCTTGATGCACATGACACGACGTGCGCCGGAATTATCCGCCACGTCGAGGTTTGTTTGCATCTGAATCATGTCAGGTCGCCTTCTTGTTGTTACCGGGACGGTTGGGCAAACTCTCCCGAGCAAGCCCCCTGCCCCAGCTTATGAATATCTCTTTTTTTGCGCGGAAATGTCGTGACAGGGTGGTTTCCCGAAGGACCTTCCGTGCGCATCAAAGCAAAAGACGCTCGATTCACGAGCGTCCTTGCGGTGCTTCATACAGGAATTCGCGCCAAGTGCAAGACACCTGGCGCGATTCTGATGAAATTAAGCCTGGGCGGAAACGACCGTCCAGCGCTTGTCCTTGGAGATCGGTGCGCATTCCTCGATGGAAACGACATCGCCGACCTTATACTGATTGTTTTCGTCGTGTGCCTTGTACTTCTTCGAACGACGAACGGTCTTCTGAAGCAGCGGGTGAGCGAATCGGCGCTCAACCCGGACTACGACAGTCTTCTCGTTCTTGTCGGACACTACGACGCCCTGCAGAATGCGTTTCGGCATATTATTCTTCCTTAGGCCTTGGCTTCTGCCGCCTTCTGGCGGGCAATGGTTTTAACGCGGGCGATATCCTTGCGGACTTCGTTGATGCGCGAGGACTTCTCCAGCTGACCAGTTGCCTTCTGGAAGCGCAGGTTGAACTGCTCCTTCTTCAGATCGGCGAGCTTGTCCTTGAGCTGGTCGGCGCTGAGGCCGCGAACTTCATCGGCTTTCATGTGCCTTGCTCCTTACTCTGCGATGCGCTGTACGAAGCGCGTCTTGACCGAGAGCTTGGCAGCGCCGAGACGAAGCGCCTCACGGGCGATCTCCTCGGACACACCGTCGATCTCGAACATCATACGACCGGGCTTGACCTTGCATGCCCAGTAATCGACCGAACCCTTGCCCTTACCCATACGAACTTCGGTCGGCTTTGCCGTGACCGGAACGTCGGGGAATACGCGGATCCACACGCGACCTGCGCGCTTCATGTAACGCGTGATCGCGCGGCGGGCCGCTTCGATCTCGCGTGCATTCACGCGGTTCGGTTCCTGCGACTTCAAGCCGAATTCACCGAATGCCAGGTCAAAGCCGCCCTTGGCGACGCCCTTGATGCGTCCCTTGAACTGCTTACGGTACTTAGTACGCTTTGGCTGCAACATTTTCTTACTTCTCCGAGCTTATCTTTCGCCAGCGTCAATCAAGCGTTTTCGCGACGACGATCGGGACGATCGCCACGCTCACGGCTTGCAGGGCCCTGTGCGTCGCCTTCGAGACCGCGACGCTCAGAAGCCATCGGATCGTGCTCAAGGATTTCGCCCTTGAAGATCCAGACCTTGATGCCGCAAATGCCGAATGCGGTTTCAGCTTCAGCCGTGCCGTAGTCGATGTCCGCACGCAGCGTGTGGAGCGGAACGCGACCTTCGCGGTACCATTCGGTACGAGCGATTTCTGCACCGCCGAGACGGCCGCCGCAGGTGATCTTGATGCCTTCGGCGCCAAGACGCATTGCGGACTGAACAGCACGCTTCATCGCACGGCGGAAAGCCACGCGGCGCTCGAGCTGCTGAGCGATCGACTGGGCAACCAGCGTCGCGTCGATTTCCGGCTTGCGCACTTCAACGATGTTGAGGTGCGTTTCGGAGTTGGTCATCTCGGAAAGCTTCTTGCGAAGCTTCTCGATATCCGCACCCTTCTTGCCGATGATCAGACCCGGACGAGCCGAGTGGATCGTGACGCGGCACTTCTTGTGCGGACGCTCGATGACGACCTTGGCGATACCGGCCTGCTTGAGTTCCTTGATCAGGTAAGCCCGGATCTTCAGGTCTTCATGCAGCAGCTTGCCGTATTCTGCGGTGTCAGCGTACCAGCGGCTATCCCAGGTACGGTTGATGCCGAGGCGGAAGCCGATCGGATTGATTTTCTGACCCATTATGCGGCCTCCCCTTTTTCCTCGACTTCACGAACAACGATCGTGAGGTGAGCGAACGGCTTTTCGATGCGGGAAGCACGACCACGGCCACGAGCGTGGAAACGCTTCATGGTGATGGACTTGCCAACATAGGCCTCGGCGACGACGAGAGCGTCGACGTCGAGGTCGTGGTTGTTTTCCGCATTGGCAATTGCAGATTCCAGCGTCTTCTTGACGGTGCCTGCAATGCGCTTGCGGGAGAATTCGAGCTCGGCGAGAGCGCGATCAACCTTCTTGCCACGGATAAGAGCGGCAACCAGGTTCAGTTTCTGGGGGCTGACGCGGAGCGTACGGGCAACGGCCTGAGCCTCGTTGTCCTTCAGCCGGCGTTCGGTCTTAGCCTTCGCCATGATTACTTCCTCTTTGCCTTCTTGTCCGCGCCGTGACCGTAATAGGTACGGGTCGGAGAGAATTCACCGAACTTGTGTCCGACCATGTCTTCGTTGACGGAGACGGGCACATGCTTGCTGCCGTTGTAGACGCCGAAGGTCAGACCAACGAACTGCGGCAGGATCGTGGAGCGACGGCTCCAGATCTTGATTACTTCGTTACGTCCGCTCTCGCGCACCTTCTCAGCCTTGGTGAGAAGATAGCCGTCAACAAACGGACCTTTCCATACTGAACGAGCCATTAGTGACTACCTCTCTTACTTCTTACGCTGATGGCGCGAGCGCATGATGAACTTGTCGGTCGACTTGTTCGAACGGGTGCGCTTGCCCTTCGTGGGCTTGCCCCACGGAGTAACCGGGTGGCGACCACCCGACGTGCGACCTTCACCACCACCGTGCGGGTGGTCGACCGGGTTCATGACGACGCCGCGAACGTGCGGACGCTTGCCGCGCCAACGGGAACGACCGGCCTTGCCGTCGTTGATGTTGGCGTGGTCCGAGTTCGAAACAGCGCCGATCGATGCGAGGCAGGAGCCGTGCACCAGACGCTGTTCGCCCGAGTTGAGACGCAGGATGGCCATGCCGGCATCGCGGCCGACGAGCTGGACATACGTACCGGCGGAGCGAGCGATCTGACCGCCCTTACCCGGCTTCATCTCGACGTTGTGGATGATCGAACCGACCGGAATGTACTGAAGCGGCATGGTGTTGCCGGGCTTCACGTCCACTGCCTTGTCGGAGGCGATCACCTTGTCACCGGCAGCGAGACGCTGTGGCGCGAGAATGTAAGCCTGTTCGCCGTCGGTATACGTAACCAGCGCGATGAACGCGGTGCGGTTGGGGTCGTATTCCAGACGCTCAACGGTGCCTTCTACGTCGAACTTGCGACGCTTGAAGTCAACCAGACGGTAGGTCCGCTTGTGACCGCCACCCTGGAAACGGACGGTGATCCGGCCCTGGTTGTTACGGCCACCCTTGGAGCTGAGGCCCTGGGTGAGAGCCTTTACCGGCTTGCCCTTGTAGAGCGAAGCGCGGTCCACGATAACCAGCTGGCGCTGGCTCGGCGTGGTCGGATTGAAACTTTTCAATGCCATTTTCTTGTTCCCTTTTGGGTCTTTGCCCGCTTGGGCCTAACCTTTAGAGTCCGGTGGACACGTCGATGGATTGACCTTCGGCGAGCGTGACGACGGCTTTCTTGACGTCCTTCAGCTTACCGGCGAATCCACGGAAACGACGGGTCTTACCCTTGCGGATAAGCGTGTTCACAGCCGTGACTTTGACGCCGAAGAGAGCTTCCACGGCAGCCTTGATTTCAGGCTTGGAAGCATTCTTGGCGACGTTGAATACGACCTGGTTCTGTTCGGATACCAGCGTCGACTTTTCCGTGATCGAAGGAGATACGATCACATCGTAGTGGCGAAGATCCGTCATTTGAACCGCTCCTCCAGAGCCTCTACAGCAGCCTTGGAAAGCACCAGCTTGCCACGGCGCAGGATGTCGTAAACATTGATGCCCTGAACCGGCAGAACGTCCACGTTCGGGATGTTCTGAGCAGCGAGCTTGAAGTTGCCATCAAGTTCGGCGCCGCCGATAACGAGAGCGTTGGTCAGGCCAAGCGAAGCGAAGCTGCCCAGCAGAGCCTTGGTCTTTGCTTCGGACGCAACGAGCTGATCGACGATGATCAGTTCTTCAGCCTTCAGCTTTGCAGACAGGGCGTGACGCAGAGCGAGCGCACGAACCTTCTTCGGAAGATCGTGGGCGTGGCTGCGAACGACCGGGCCGTGGGCCTTGCCGCCGCCGCGGAACTGCGGTGCGCGAGCCGAATGGTGACGAGCGCGGCCCGTACCCTTCTGCTTGTACATCTTCGCGCCGGTGCGGGAAACTTCCGACCGGTTCTTGGACTTGTGGGTTCCCTGCTGCTTTTTTGCAAGCTGCCAGCGAACCATGCGGGCCAGGATGTCCTGGCGGGGGTCGAGGCCGAAGATCTCATCCGACAGAGAAACCTTGCCGGCGTCTTTTCCCTCGAGGGTCTTGACGTTCAATTCCATGATAAGGCTCCCTTACTTCGCAGCCGACTTGACGGCGTCGCGGACGATGATCCAGGAACCCTTCGAGCCGGGAACTGCACCCTTCACGAGGATGAGGCCACGGTCTTCATCGGTCGAAACGACTTCGAGGTTCTGGGTCGTAACGCGCGTCTGGCCCATATGACCAGCCATGCGCTTGCCCTTCCAGACGCGGCCCGGATCCTGGTTGTTACCGGTCGAACCGTGTGCACGGTGCGATACGGAGTTACCGTGCGAAGCGCGGCCACCACCGAAGTTGTGACGCTTCATAGCACCGGCAAAACCTTTACCGATCGTGGTTCCAGTGACGTCGACCAGCTGGCCGGACTGAAAATGATTTGCGGTCAGTGTTGCACCGATGTCGATCAGGTTCTCGGGGGAAACCCGGAACTCGACGAGCTTGGCTTTCGGTTCGACATTGGCAGCGGCAAAATGACCGCGAAGCGCCTTCGTCGTGTTCTTGACCTTGGACTGGCCGGCACCGAGCTGAACTGCGGTATAGCCATTCTTGTCTTCCGTGCGCTGGGCAACGACTTGTACGTTATCCAGTCGCAATACTGTTACGGGGATATGTTCACCTGCGTCGTTATAGACGCGTGTCATACCCACTTTCTGTGCAATCACACCTGAACGCATTGGTTCATCCTCTTGCGAGCCTTGAAGGGAAAACCCTCTCTGGCCTTTGTTAAGGAGTGCCCTTCGACATCTCACGATGTTTCCGGTCTCCGGTTTGGAAGTCGTTGGATTACTCCACGTACCTTCCTTGTTATTTCAGCCCTCACCTTGGATGGATCGGGCCGGGTCTTAGAGCTTGATTTCCACGTCAACGCCAGCAGCGAGGTCGAGCTTCATCAGAGCATCGACAGTCTGCGGGGTGGGGTCAACGATATCGAGAAGACGCTTGTGCGTCCGCATTTCGAACTGTTCACGGCTCTTCTTATCAACGTGAGGAGAGCGGTTGACGGTAAACTTTTCGATGCGGGTGGGGAGCGGAACCGGGCCGCGAACGCTGGCGCCGGTGCGCTTTGCGGTCGACACGATTTCACGGGTAGAGGCATCGAGGATCCGGTGATCGAACGCCTTGAGGCGGATACGGATATTCTGGCCGTTCATTCGTCTTGTCCTTGTTCTTTGTTATTCGTTTCCGCACGCGGAAACACATGAACTTCTATTGATCGTGGCGCCGCAGATTTTCAAAAATCGAGAGAGATGCGCTGTCGCATCCCAATCATTTCAGTTGTCTGTATTGCTAAAACACCGCGTTTCGCAATCGCTTGCGAATCCAGCGTTGAGTGTGAGTGCGCGTTTACGCGCTTTCACCGAATTTTTCAAGCACTAAAAATGCAACGCCGCCAGGCTTTTTACCAAAAGTCCGGCGGCGGTGTTGTTCACACCGCCGCCAGTCTGAATTTCAAAGGTCGAAATTACTCGACGATCGAAGCGACGATGCCGGCGCCGACGGTACGGCCGCCTTCGCGGATAGCGAAGCGCAGCTTTTCTTCCATCGCGATCGGAACAATCAGCTCGACGTCAACGGTAACGC